>NZ_DBNGVP010000209.1:0-43967 GCF_057119385.1 Archangium sp.
AAGCTGCTGGTGTCGGCCGGCCCGGACGATGTGCGCTCGCTGGTGAGCGACAAGGAGCGGCTGCGCGTGTGCTCGCACCCGCAGAACGATCTGGTCCTCGTGGAGGACCGCACCGCCAGCCGCCACCACTTCGAGATCCAGTACACCGAGCGCGGCCACCTGCTGGTGGACCTCAACTCCACCAACGGCACCTTCCTGGACGGGCGCCGGATTGAGCGGGCCTACCTCTCGCCCGGCTCGCAGATCCGCGCCGGCTCCAGCGTCGTCACCTTCTCGCCCATCGACGAGGAGGTGACCATCGAGCCCGACCGCGACAGCGAGCTGGGCGGCATGGTGGGGCAGAGCGTGAAGATGCGGCAGATCTTCGGGCTCATCAAGCGCATCGCCCCCATGGACGTGTCGGTCATCATCCAGGGAGAGACGGGCACCGGGAAGGAGCTGGTGGCGCGCGCCGTCCACGAGCTGTCCAGCCGCAGCTCGCCCAGCTCGTCCAGGAAGATGGTGCCCCCTTGCGCGCGCTCGAAGGCGCCGGGGCGGCTGGTCATCGCGCCGGTGAAGGCGCCCTTCTCGTGGCCGAACAGCTCGCTCTCGATGAGCTCGTGCGGCACCGCCGCGCAGTTGAGCTTCACGAAGGGCCCGCTCTTGCGCTTGGAGTTCTGGTGCAGCGCCCGGGCGATGAGCTCCTTGCCGGTGCCGTTCTCGCCGGTGATGAGCACCCGGCCCTCGGAGGGCGCCGTGCGCTGGATGAGCGAGAAGATGCGCTGCATGGCCGGGCCGCTGCCCACCATGTCGTAGCGGCCCACCTCCGCGCGCAGGGCCTGCAGCTCCTCGAGCATCGCCTGCTGCTTGAGCGCGTTGCGCAGCGCCACCAGCAGCCTGTCCCGGGCGATGGGCTTCTCCAGGAAGTCGCGTGCCCCCAGCTGCGTGGCCTTCACCGCCGTGTCGATGGTGCCGTGCCCGGACATCATGATGACGGGCAGCTCTGGTTTGAGCTCCATCAACCGGGCCAGGGCCGTCAGCCCGTCCATGTCCGGCATCTTCACGTCCATCAGCACCGCGTCCACCGGGCGCGCGGACACCACGTCCAGGGCCACCTGCCCGCTGGCCGCCAGCTCCGTGCGGTAGCCCGCCAGCTGCAGCGACGTCTGGAGCGTCAGGAGGATGTTCTTCTCGTCATCGACGATGAGCACGGTGGAAGGCATGTCGAAGCACCTGGGGGCAGGGGCCACTGTGGCCGCCGGGCCGCACCGTCCCGGAAATCCTCCGTTCGTTCAAGCTCCAAGCGCCGTGGAGTTTCCTGACTTCTGAGAGCGCGGCACTTCTCGCGACGCCTGGCTGCCAGGCTGCTCTGCTCAAGCCTTTTCTTTGCGTGTCAAAAGGATTGACCTTCAATCAATGGCTTGCATTGTCCGCTTCTTGTCAGTCTTTGCAGGAGTGTGATATTTCATCAGACTCCGGTGGTGGGTAGCGGGCGGGTAACTCCGGCGTTCGCAGGGGACGTTGCCGACAGCGGAGCAGCCACCGGACTTCACCGGGCGGAGCCATGGAAGCAGGCGTGGCCCGCTCGTCGTTCAAGGGGCAAGACCCATGAAGGAATCGGCGTACCGGACTGCCGGTATGCGCGCTCGTGGTGTGTCCACGAGAGTGCTGGGAGTGGCATGGCTCACGACGGCGCTGGCGTGCGGAGGCTCGGGCAACGAGTCCGGACAGCGGCTCGAGGGCTATCGTTCAGATGCGCCGTTCCACAAGGTCCAGCTCAGTGCGCAGAAGGCGGCGGAGCTGGAGAAGCAGGGCGCCAGGGTCCTCGGGGACTATGGCTCCTTCAAGCTGGTGCAGGTGGACACCGCCACGCTGGAGTCGTTGCCGGCCGCGCCGGGCGTGGAGCTGCGTGACGACTATGATCACATCCTGCTGAACGCGGGGAAGATCGACACCACGACCGCGAGCGCGACGTCCCTGCGCGGCATGCGGAAGACGGCGTTCGTGGGCAAGCGCTTCCACCTGGTGCACTTCTCCGGCCCGGTGCGTGCCGAGTGGCTCGCGGAGCTGGAGGCCACGGGCGTCAAGGTGGTGACGTACGTCCCCAACAACGCCTACCTCGTCTATGGAGATGGGGCCGCGCTGAACAGCCTGCAGCGGCACATCACCGCCTCCCCGGCCATCCAGTGGGATGGCGAGTACCTGGAGGACTACAAGCTGGATCCCTCGATCCAGACGATCGACACGCCCACCTACTCCATCCAGCTCATCAAGGATGACGAGGCGAACGCGGAGACGCTGGCGCTCATCCGCGGGCTGCAGGCGCGCGAGGGCGTGGTCCAGGAGGCGATGGACTACGTGAACGTGGTGGCGTGGGTGGACCGGAAGGCGTTGGATCAGATCGTCCAGCGCCCGGATGTGCTGTCCATCCAGCCGCGCCCGCAGCGCAAGAAGTTCGACGAGCGGCAGGACATGATCCTCGCCGGGCAGCTCACCGGCACCGGTCCGACGGGGCCGGGCTACCTGGCGTGGCTGGCGTCCAAGGGCTTCACCCAGGAGCAGTTCACCGCGTCCGGCTTCGGCGTGGACGTGAGTGACAGCGGCCTGGACAACGGCACTCCGGTGCCCAACCACTTCGGCTTGTACGTCAAGGGAGATGTCGGGGCCGCCAGCCGCGTCGTCTACAACCGGCTGGAGGGCACGGCGAACACGGGCAGCACCCTCCAGGGCTGCGATGGCCACGGCAACCTGAACACCCACATCGTGGCGGGTTACGTCAACCTGAGCGGCGCTCCCCACGCGGACACGGCGGGCTTCCTCCATGGCCTGGGCGTGGCGCCCTTCGTGAAGGTGGGCTCCTCGGTGGTGTTCGACCCGAGCAACTTCACGGATCCGGACTACGAGGATCTGCAGTCGCGCGCGTACCGGGACGGCATGCGCATCAGCTCCAACAGCTGGGGCGCCTCCACCGACCTGTACGACGCGGACGCGCAGCGGTTCGACGCGCTGGTGCGCGACGCGCAGCCCGCGGACGCGGCGGTGCCGAACCCGGGCAACCAGGAGATGTTCATCGCCGTCGCGGCGGGTAACGACGGGCCGACCGCGGGCTCCATCGGCTCTCCGGCCACGGCGAAGAACGTCATCGCCGTGGGAGCCTCGGAGAACGTCCGGCCCTTCGGGGGCGATGACGGCTGCGCGACCCCCGACAGCGAGGCCAACAGCCTCTACGACGTGGCGTCGTTCTCCAGCCGCGGTCCCACCGCCGATGGCCGCAAGAAGCCGGACATCCAGGCTCCGGGCACGCACGTGGGAGGCGGCGTGGCCCAGGCCGCGGGCCAGCGCTCCTCCACGCCGGCCAACCCCACTGGCGCGGCGCTCTCCTGCTTCACCAGTCTTGGCGATGGCGTCTGTGGCGGCACCGGCGGCAGCCTCTTCTACCCGTCGTCGGGCCAGCAGTGGTACTCGGCCTCCTCCGGCACCAGCCACTCCACGCCCGCGGTGGCGGGTGCGGCGGCGCTCGTCCGCCAATACTTCATCAACCAGGGCCGCACTCCGCCCAGCCCGGCGATGATGAAGGCCTTCCTGATGGGCTCCACCCGTTACATGACGGGGACGGGGGCCAACGACTCGCTCTACTCCAACAGCCAGGGCACCGGTCTGATGGACCTGGGCATGGCGTTCGACGGGGTCCAACGCCTGCTGGAGGACCAGCGGCCGGACAACCTGCTGCGCACCACGGGCGAGACGCGCACCTTCACCAACCGGGTGGTGGATGCGACCCGGCCCTTCCGTGTGACGCTGGCCTGGACGGACGCTCCGGGCTCCACCACCGGCAGCGCCTGGAAGAACAACCTGGACCTCACCGTGACGGTGGGGGGCAACACGTACAAGGGCAACGTCTTCAGCGGTGGCACGTCCGTGACGGGCGGCAGCGCGGACACCCAGAACAACGTGGAGAGCGTCTTCCTGCCGGCGGGCATCACGGGTCCCTTCACCGTGACGGTGACGGCCACCAACCTCAACTCGGACGGTGTGCCCAACAACGGCGTGGCGGTGGATCAGGACTTCGCGCTCGTCGTCTACAACGTCTGCGGTACTCCGGGTGGCACGCTCTCCGGGGTGACGGCCACCCCGAGTGGCACCAGCCGCGTCGACGTGGATTGGGCGCCCAATGGCGCGACCTCGTACAACGTCTACCGGGCCACGACGCGGGGCGGGCCGTATACGCGCGTGGGCTCCGTGGCGGCGCCGCCGTTCACGGACGCCGGCCTGTCGGGCGGGACGACGTATTACTACGTGGTGCGTGCGGTGGACTGTGTCGAGTCACCGGACTCCAACGAGGCCTCGGTGGTGAGCACGGGCGTGTGCACGCTGCCGCCCACGTTCGCGGGGCTCACCTCCGTCAACAGCGGCGTCTCCAGCACCTGCACCAACACCCTGGCCTGGTCCGCGGCCACGCCGCTGTGCGGTGGCACCCTCAGCTACTCGGTGTACCGGAGCACCACGCCGGGCTTCACCCCCTCGGCGGCCAACCGGATCGCCACCGGGGTGACGGGCACTTCGTTCTCGGATGATTTGAACCTGGCGCAAGGCACCCCGTACTACTACGTGGTGCGCGCCACCGAGACGAGCACGGCCACGTTCGAGGAGACCAACTCGGTGCAGCAGGGGACCACGGTGACCGGCACCGTGACGCCGGGCGTGCGCTACTTCGATGACTTCGACGCCAACCGCCCGGCCAGCGCGTCCGCGTACTGGCTCCCCACGGTCATCACCGGCAGCGCGTCCACCATGAAGATCTTCTCCGGCTGCCACTACCAGTCGGCCACGAACGCGTACCGGATGGCCTCGACGGGCACCACGTGTGGCGGCACCTACTCCAACACCCAGGATCACCTGCTGGTGCTGGGAGGCAACGGCTCGGTGTCGTCCGACATCAACGGCTTCGCCATTCCGTCCAGCCCCCTCAGCCCCCAGATGACGTTCAACGTCTGGTACAACCTGGAGTCCAGGTTCGACGGCGTCTACCTCGTCTACAGCACCACGGGCGCGAGCGGTCCCTGGACCGAGGTGTCCGACACGGTGTCCTCGACGCAGCCGTACCTCTCGGCGGGCCTCTACGACAACCTGCTCAGCGGCACGTCGACCCGCATCTGGACCTACCAGAGCATCAACGCCAACGGCTCGCTCAAGCCAGTGACCGTCAACCTGGGCGCGCTCGCCGGGCAGAAGGTGTGGTTCGGGTTCCGCTTCCACAGTGACGGCTCCAACAGCTACGAGGGCTTCTACGTGGACGATGTGCGCGTCACGGCGGACTCGGTGGTCCGCTGCACCACGAACGTTCCGCCTCCGGGACCGGCCGTGGCCTACAAGGTGACCGGGCTCCCGGCCTCGGTGGCCGCGGGCACGGAGTCGGCCGTGAGCGTGACGGCGTATGACGCCGTGGGCCAGGTGGCCACCGGCTACAATGGCAGCGCGGCGCTCACCAGCTCGGATCCCCGCGCGGTGGTGCTCTCCACCGCGCTCTTCACCGCGGGCGTGGCGAGCGGCCTGCCCGTCACCTTCGGTACCGTGGGCGCGCAGTCCGTCACCGCGACGGACACGGCGAACCCGGGCATCACCGCCGGTGCCAGCACCACCGTCACCCCCGGCCCCGCGGCCCGCCTGGGCTTCACCGTGCAGCCCACCAACGCGGTGGCCGGTGCCTCCCTCTCGCCCGCCGTGAAGGTGGGCCTGACGGATGTGTATGGCAACACGGTGTCCACGGGCTCGTACCTCGTCACCCTGGTGATCGGTGACAACGTGGGCGGTGGCTCGCTGTCCGGCACCGCGAAGGTGGCCATGAGCAGCGGCGTTGCCACCTTCAGCGGCCTGTCCATCGACAAGGTGGGGACGGGCTATACGCTGGCGGCCAGCGCCACCGGCCTCACCGGTACCACCAGCTCCGGCTTCAACATCACCCCGGCCGCGGCCAACAAGCTGGCCATCGTGACCCAGCCTTCCACCGTGGCGGCGGGAGTGCCCATCGCTCCTCCGGTGCAGGTGGCCATCCTGGACAGGTTCGGCAACGTGAGCACGTCCACGGCCAACGTCGTCCTCGCGCTGAGCGCCAGTCCTGGAGGCGCCACGCTCTCCGGCACCACCACGGTGGCGGCGGTGAGCGGTGTGGCCACCTTCTCCAACCTGTCGCTCAACAAGGTGGGCACCGGGAACAAGCTGACGGCCACCTCGGGCACGCTGACCAGCGCGGGCAGCGAGCTGTTCGAGGTGACGCCCGGCGAGCCGTACCGTGCCCTCATCACCCGGCAGCCTTCCGACGTGGCGGTGGGTGCGCCCATCTCCCCGGCCGTGGAGGTCTCCCTGTATGACCGGCTCGGCAACCTGGCGACGCAGGTCAACTCGCCCGTGTCCGTGTCGCTGGCCTACAACGCGAGCGGCGGCGCCCTGGCGGGCACCACCACCGTGAACGCGGCGAGGGGTGTGGCCACCTTCGACGCCCTGACGGTGACGCGCCCCGGCGTCAACTACACGCTGCAGGCGGGCGGCAGTGGACTCTTCCTGGACAGCAGCGTGGGCTTCAACGTCCGCGCGGGTGCTCCGGCCCGGCTGGCGTTCCGCACGCCTCCGGCCAGCGCGGTGGCGGGCGCGACGCTCGCCCCCGTGACGGTGGAGATCCAGGACGTGGAGGGCAACCTCAACACCAGCGCGACGGCGGAAGTGACGCTCTCGCTGGGGGGGCCGGCGGGCGGCTCGCTCGGTGGCACCACCACGGTGGCGGCCGTCAACGGCGTGGCCACCTTCCCGTCGCTCTTCATCCGCCGGGCGGCCGTGGGCTACACGCTGAGCGCGAACGCCACGGGCCTGACGGAGGCCACCAGCCGCGCCTTCGACATCGCTCCGGGCGCGGTGGCGGCACTGGCCTTCTCCGTCCAGCCGGCCAACGTGGCGGCGGGCACGGCCTTCGCCCCGGGGGTGAAGGTCGCCGTCCAGGACGAGTACGGCAACCTCGTGGCGAGCGCGAATGACGAGGTCACCCTGTCCCTGGCGAGCAACCCGGAAGGGGCCTCGCTGGTGGGCACGATGAAGGCGGCGGCCGTCAACGGCGTGGCCTCCTTCAGCGACCTGACCGTCAACCGGGTGGGCGCGGGTTACACGCTGGTCGCGGCCTCGGGCTCGCTCGAGGGCGCGACGAGCGCGGCGTTCGACGTGGAGGCCGGCAAGTCCTCGCGGCTGGTGTTCCGGACGGGTCCGGCCCACACGACGGCGGGCGCGGTGCTCGCCCCGGTCGAGGTGGAGATCCGCGATGCCTTCGGCAACCCGGTGGCGGCGGCCAACAGCATCACCCTGACGCTCCAGGGCGGCACGGGTGCCACGCTGGGCGGCACCACCACGGTGACGGCGAGCGGCGGCGTGGCGGCCTTCGGCGACCTGGCCATCACCCAGGCGGCGGCGGGCTACCGGCTGCTGGCGAAGGCGGACGGGCTGGTGGACGTCACCAGCGGCACGTTCGATGTCTCGCCCGGTGCGGCGGCGGCGCTGGCCTTCACGGTCCAGCCCGGTGCCGCGCAGGCGGGTGCGGCGATGGGCCCGGCGGTGCGCGTGTCCATCCGGGATGCCTTCGGCAACCTCGTCACGGGGGCGTCGGATGCCATCACGCTCTCCCTGGGCTCCAACCCGGGCGGTGCGGTGCTGACGGGCACCACCACGGTGGCGGCCGTCAACGGCGTGGCCACCTTCGAGGACCTGTCGCTCAACCGTCCTGGCCGCGGTTACACGCTCCAGGCGAGCGCGGCCGCGCTGTCCTCGGCGACGAGCTCGGCGTTCGAGGTCTCCACGGGGGCTCCGGCGCGCCTGGTCTTCCGCGGCACGCAGGCCCGGGTCGCGGCGGGTGTCACGCTGGCGCCCATCGAGGTGGAGCTGCAGGACGCCCAGGGCAACGTGCTCTCCGGCGGCAGCGCCCAGGTGACGCTGAGCCTCGGCGCGAACCCGGCGGCCGGCATGCTGCTCGGCGCGGCGCCGGTGTCCGCGGTGAATGGCGTGGCGAAGTTCGACGGCGTGTCCCTGCGCAAGGCCGGCACCGGCTACACGCTGGTGGCGAGCGCCCAGGGCTTCGCGGGTGCGACGAGCACGGCGCTCGAGGTGACGCCGGGCCCGGTGGCCAGCTACGCGCTGTCGCTCCCCGCGAGCGTCACCGCGGGCCAGGAGGTGACGCTCTCCGCCACGGCGTATGACGCGTACGGCAACGTGGCCACCTCCTACGCGGGGGCGGTCCGGGTGGCGAGCTCGGACGGCTCGGGACACCTCCCGGCCAACGCGGCCTTCGTGGACGGGGTGCTCTCCGGCCTGAAGGTGACGTTCATGTCCTCGGGGCTGAGGACGCTCACCCTGACGGACGCCGAGCAGGCCAGCCTGAGCGGCGTCGCGCAGACCAACGTCACGCCCTTCGCACAGCCCACCGTGGCGGTGACGGAGCCCGCGGGCGGCACGGAGGTGTCCGGTGAGGTCCGCATCACCGCCGCGGGTGCGGTGGCCGCGGGCACCACGCCGGCCCGGCTCTCCCTCCTGGTGGATGGGCAGGTGATCGCCACCGGCACGGAGGCGACGCTGACGGCTACCTGGGACAGCTCCAGGGTGGCGGGCGGCACGGCGCACACGGTGACGGCCGTGTTCTCCGACAGCGCGGGCAACGTGGTGGGCTCCGCTCCGGTGGGCATCACCGTGAAGGCCGAGCGTTGCGGCTGCGGCGCCACCTCGGGCGCGGACGCGAGCCTGTACCTGGGGCTGTTCGCCCTGGCGCGGTACGTGTCCCTGCGGCGGCGCCAGACGCGCAAGGAGTCGCGCAAGGAGACGCGCAAGGCCGCCTGAGCGGTGGGGCCCGTCCCGTGCGCGCGCTGACTGGGCGCGCCGGGACGGACCGGTTGCCCTGGAGACGAGCCGGTTGACCGGAACGCGCGGTGTGGGGCACTCCCCCCGCGCGTTCCGCTTTTGGGAAGGCCCGCGGGTGGAGGCCAGGAGGTGCGGCATGGTGTTGCTGACGGCGCAGGTGGGGGCGTGGGCGGTGATGTTGCTGCTGGGCGCGGGCGGGGCGGAGGGGGAGGGCGGCTCGAAATCGAAGCAGCGGGCGGAGAGGCTCGCGAGCGAGGCGCGGGCGCTGGCCAACCCGCGCGGCTGCGAGAAGGTGGAGGAATGCGAGCTGGCGGGATTCGGCCACAAGCCCTGCGGCGGACCGCGTGAGTTCATCGCGTACTGCTCGCGGACCACGGACGTGAAGACGCTGCGGGCCCGGCTCGAGGCGCTCGAGAAGGCCGAGAAGGCGTGGCAGGAGGAGGCGGGGCTCAAGTCCCGCTGTGGCCTGACGCGCAGGCCGCGGCTCCGGTGGGAGGACGGGGTGTGTCTCGCCCAGGAAGGTACGGATGGTCCGGCCCTGTCACAGGGAGTTGAAAGCAACCAGGCCGCCCGGTGGGCCGCGGGGCGGGCGGCCGGGCTCGGTTTCTCGATTTTCTTTTGTCCTATCAAGGGCTTCGAAGGCAGGGTGGAACCTTCCAAAAGGGACAAAAGCCTTTGACTCCACGTTCAAGGGCGGGCTAGACGCGGACGGCTCGTAATTGGGTGTGACTCGTCCTCGGGACGTCCTTTTTTTGGAGGAGAAATGCGTCGGATTTCGATGGTCGCGGGGCTTGCCCTCGCTGTGACGGTGCTGGCCGGCTGCCCGCCGACCTACCCCAAGTGCAACAGCGACGAGACCTGCCAGGAGAAGGGCGAGGTCTGTGTGAACGGCTCCTGCCAGGAGTGCGCCGCCGACGCCAACTGCAAGGAGGGCTTCGCGTGCCAGGAGAACAAGTGCGTTCCCAAGGGCCCGGAGTGCTCGCGTGACGAGCAGTGCACGGGCGGGAAGATCTGCGAGGCCGGCAAGTGCGCCGAGCCGCAGTGCACCTCCAAGGCCCAGTGCCAGGGCGCCCAGGAGTGCCAGAAGGGCCGCTGCGCGCTGCCGCCGGGCGCCTGCAACTCCAACACCGACTGCGGTGGGGACCAGGAGTGCAAGGAGAACAAGTGCGTGGCCGCCGCCGCCCAGAAGACCGAGTGCAACTATGAGCCGCTGCGCTTCGGCTTCAACGAGTCCTCCCTCACCCCCGAGGCCCAGAGCCGCCTGGGCGAGCTGGCCCAGTGCATCAAGGACTCGGGCGCCGGCCGCATCGAGCTCGCCGGGCATGCGGACGAGCGTGGCACCGAGGAGTACAACCTCCAGCTGTCCCAGAAGCGCGCCGCCTCGGTCAAGAAGTACCTGGTGGACCTGGGCGTGCCGGCCAGCCAGCTGAAGACGGTGGGTTACGGCGAGAACAAGCCGGCCGAGCAGGGCGCCACGGAGGAGTCCTGGGCGGCCAACCGTCGCGTCGAGTTCGTGCGCTAGCCGTCCTTGAGGTAGGCTGCGCGCGAAATGGCCTCGACCGAGACCGAGACGCGGCAGTCCTACCTCGTATTCGCCTGTGGCAGCAGCTGGTACGCCGTACCAGCTGAGGTCGCGGCGGAAGTCGTCAGCTTTCCGGAGCTGACGCGGGTGCCCGGCGCCCCCGGGCACCTGTTGGGTGTCTTCGCTCACCGTGGGGAGGTCATCCCCGTGGTGGACATGAGCACGCTGGTGTCCGGCGAGAGCGAGCCCACCCGCCGCGCCGTGCTGGTGCGGCTGACGCGAGGCACCCTGGCCCTCACCGCCAGCCGGGTGGCCGGCGTGTCCCAGGTGGACGGACGCCTGGAGCCCCTGGGGGTCAACGGGGTGCACCTCCACCTGCGCGGGCCCGCCCGCAGCGCCCAACGGGACGTGGCGGTCATCGATCCCGAGGGCCTGTTCGATCACCTCAGCCAGGGAAGCTGAGCCATGGCCACGGGCAGCCGCAGCATCACCGGCATGCTCCTGTGCCGGGCGGGCCACCACCGGGTGGCCTTCTCCGCGCACGAGGTGGCCACCATCGAGTCGCCGGGCACCTTCGGGGGCCGGGCCGGTTCGGCGTGCCAGGCCTTCGGCTCGTGCACCGGGCCCGAGCGCATCCTCGTGGCCGCCTCGGGTGAGGCGGTGGGCGTGGACGCGCTGGAGATCGACTCCGAGCCGCTCTCCCTGTTGCCGGCGCCGGCGCTGCTGGCCCGGGTGGCGGGGGGCAGTCTGCGCGGCTTCGTGCAGGTGCGGGGCGCGCTGTGGCCGTTGATGTCGTTGGTGGACTTCGGGCGTTTCCTGGCGCCCTCCGCCCGGGAGGCCGCGTGAGTGCGCTGGAGGGATTGAAGGGGAGCGTCCCGGAGGGGCTGAAGGGCCTGTCGGCGTGGACCACGCAGCCGTCCTGGCTGGGCGGGGTGGTGGGGCTGGGGCTGGCGCTGTTCTACGGCAGGCTCACGCACTCGGTGCCCGCGGGCCATGGCTGGCTCTTCCTGGGGTTGCTGCTGGCGGTGCTGGTGATGAACGCCGTGCTGTCCGGCGCCCAGGAGCGTCACGCGCTGCGCGTGCTGCGGGCGGTGGAGCAGGGGCGGCTGCCGTCCAATCCGGACAACCTGCGCCGCGCGCTCCAGGAGGTCCGCCGCATCCCCGGGCGCTGCTTCTGGTTCACCCTGCAGGCCTGGGTGGGGGGCGCGCTGATGCTGGCGGTGACGTTCCCGCCCCTGGCGCAGGCGCCGTGGAGCACGGGGATGCGCCTCATGCTGGTGGGCGTGTCGCTCGGCCCGCTGTCCTCCATGCTCGTCTACCTCATGGTGGTGCGCCGGGGCCGCCGGGCCTCCGAGCGCATCGCCGCGCAGGGCCTGTCCCCGCAGGAGGTCATCGCCGCGCTCCCCACCGAGCGGCTGCGGCTGCGGCGCCGGCTGGTGATGTTCACCGCGGTGGCGGTGCTCAGCCCGTCCATCTTCATCCTCGACGTGTCGGTGAGCCGCACGTTGAGCACCTTCGATCGGATCCTGGAGAACCGGGGCGAGCCCGCGGTGCAGAAGCAGGTGGTGCACAAGGCCCGCCACTCCACCGGGATGGCGCTGGTGGTGCTCTCCGGCATGGTGGTGCTGCTGGTGGTGGGCACGGCGTACGTGGCGGGCACGGCGCTGGCCGAGCCCCTGCGCGCCCTGTCCGAGGACGCCACCCGCATCGCCCAGGGCGAGGTGCGCACCCCGCGCTTCATCCCCGCCGAGGACGAGGTGTGGGCGGTGTCCGGCGCCTTCACCCGCATGCAGGCGCAGCTGGCCCAGGCGCTCGTGCAGTTGCAGCGCGCGGGGCTTCAAATCTCCTCCACCACCGAGCAGCTGGTGGCCACCTCGGCGGACCAGGAGTCCGGCGCGGGGGAGCAGGCCATCTCGCTCAACGAGACGCGGGCCACCACCGAGGAACTGGCGCGCTCGGCGCAGCAGATCGCCGTCAACGCCGAGTCGGTGTCCACCATGGCGGAGACGACCTTCGGGGCGGCGCAGAGCGGGCAGCGCAGCGCGGCGGCCTTCCTCGCGGCCATGCACCGCATGAAGGCGGACAACCAGGGCATCGCGGATGCCGTGGTGCGGCTCAACAAGCGGGTGCAGCAGATCGGCAAGGTGGTGGAGTTCATCAACGAGATCGCCGACAAGTCGGACCTGCTGGCGCTCAACGCCGAGCTGGAGGGCACCAAGGCGGGTGAGCCCGGCCGGGGCTTCTCGCTGGTGGCCGCGGAGATGCGGCGGCTGGCGGAGAACGTGCTGTCCTCCACGCTGGCCATCGAGCGGCTGATCGACGAAATCCGCGACGCCACCCAGGCGGCGGTGATGGCCACCGAGGCGGGCCTGAAGACGACGGAGCGCGGCGCCTCGCTGGCGGCGCAGGTGGACCAGAGCCTGGGCCTCATCCTCGAGCTGGCGCGGCAGACGTCCCACGCCGTGCGCTCCATCTCCCTGGCCACCCAGCAGCAGCAGACGGGCACGGATCAGCTCGCCGCCGCCATGGGCGACATCCTGCGCGTCACCGAGGAGAACGCCGAGGCCACCCAGCAGATGGTGGCGGCCAACACGGACCTGTCCGCGCTGGCGAGGGATTTGAAGGCCACGGTGCAGCGCTTCCGCGTGGCGGAGAGGGAAGGGTGATGCGGACCCCCCGCTTCCTGCGCTACCGGCGTCCCTTCAGCCGCCGCCTGGTGATGGCGGTCGTCTACGCCAACGTCACCACCTTCATCCTCAGCAGCCGCTACGCCCAGCTCACCATCGGGGAGCGGCTGGATGACAGCATGCCGCTGTTCCTCAGGCTGATGGGGGCGTTCTCCTTCATCGCCATCGTGGTGCAGGCGGTGCTGTGCCTGCGCCGGCTGCGCGGGCTGCTCGTCGTGGAGGCCGCGCAAGGACCGAGCCAGCCGGAGCTGCTCGGGCAGGCGCTGCGGGAGGTCCACGGGCTGGCGGACTTCACCTTCACCTCCACGCTGGCCATGTGGATGCTCACCTCCGTCCTCGTCAACGTGGGGCTGTGGGTGAGCGGCGCGCCCATGGGCCTCCTGGAGTCCCTGCGCACCGGCCTGCCGGGGTTGATCTTCGGTCCGCTCTCCTCGCTGCTGACGTACTGCATCGTCACGCTGCGGGCCCGGCGCGTGGTGCTGGACATGGGCCCCCTGGGCCTGACGCCCGAGCTGGCCATCTCCGTGGCGCCCCGGCGCTCGCAGATCCGCCTGCGGCTGAGCCTCTTCACCGCCATCGTCGTGGTGACGCCGGCCATGCTCATCTGGGACGTGAGCACGGTGCTGGCCAACCGGGCCTTCGATCAGGTGCTGACGGAGGCCGACCCGAAGCGCCAGGCGGAGCTGGCCGAGCTGCTGCGCACCGAGGCGCTGTGGTCCGGCGGCGCGCTGTGCCTGCTCGTCTTCGGGGTGGCCCTGGCCGCGGCCTACCTGGGCGGCACCCTGCTGGGCCGTCCCATGCGCCAGCTGGGCGAGGACGCCCACCGCATCGCCGAGGGGGACCTGAGCCGCTCGCGCATCATCCCCGCCGAGGACGAGGTGTGGTCCGTCTCGGCCGCCTTCTCCACCATGCGCGCCCACCTGGCGGACGTGCTGGCGCAGCTGCAGCGCGCCGGCTACCGCATCGGCACCACCACCGAGGAGATTCTCTCCACCTCCTCGCGCTACGAGGCCGGTGCCGCCGAGCAGGCCAGCTCGCTGGATGAGACGAGCGCCACCACCGAGGAGCTGGCGCGCTCGGCCCGGCAGATCGCCGAGAACGCCGGCTCGGTGGCGGAGATCGCCCACAAGACGCTCGCGGCGGCCCGCCAGGGACAGGCCAGCGCCGAGGCCTTCCTGGAGACGATGAACCGCATGCGCCACGACAACCAGGCCATCGCCACCGCGGTGGCCCGGTTGAACAAGCGCGTGCAGCAGATCGGCAAGATCGTCGAGTTCATCAACGGCGTGGCCGACAAGTCGGACCTGCTCGCGCTCAACGCCGAGCTGGAGGGCACCAAGGCGGGCGAGGTGGGGCAGGGCTTCTCGCTGGTGGCCGCGGAGATGCGCCGGCTGGCGGAGAACGTCATCGAGTCCACCAAGGAGATAGAGGGGCTCATCGAGGAGGTGCAGGACGCCTCGGGCGGCGCGGTGATGGCCACCGAGGGCGGCGTGCGCGCCACCGAGACGGGCACCGCGCTGGCGCAGCAGGTCTCCGAGTCGCTGCGGCAGATCGTCGAGTTGGCCGGGCGCACGTCGGACGCGGTGCGGGCCATCTCGCTGGCCACGCAGCAGCAGCAGGGCGGCACGGATCTGCTCGCCGAGGCCATGGCGGACATCCTGCGCATCACCCAGCAGAGCCACAACGCCACCAAGCAGGTCATCAGTGCCAATGGCGACCTGTCCACGCTGGCGCGTGATTTGAGAGGGGTGGTGGAGCGCTTCCAGATCGATCCACCCGCGCCAGGGGGCAAGGTGTGAGCGCGCGGGAGAAGTTGCTCAAACAGTTCCGGGAGCTGGTGGGGGTGCGCCTGGAGCGCATCAACCGGCGCATCGTGGAACTGGAGGCGGGCGCGAGCCTGGAGGCCGGCCGCACGGTGCTGCGCGAGCTGCACGGGCTGAAGGGCGAGGCCCGGATGATGGGCTTCGACGCCATCAACTCCGTGGTGCACGAGATGGAGGAGCTGGTGCGCTCCACCGAGCGCGCCGAGCATGCGATGTCCGCCGGCTCCATCGACGCGCTGCTCCAGGCGGGAGACGCGGTGCTGGTGCTGGCCGGGGCGTCGCCCGAGCCGGCCCAGACGCCTCCCGAGGTGGACAAGCTGGTGCGCTGGCTGCAGGAGTGCACCCGCGCCGAGGTCTCCGGTCAGGTGGCGCCCGCCCCCACCCCGAGCCCGGCGCCCCCTCCGGTGCCGCCCGCGCGCAAGGAGGCCCCGGAGAAGGAGCGGGACGAGCGGGACGAGGTCACCCCCGCGTGGGGCTCGGCCCCGCTGAACGTCATGGTGTCCTCGCTGGTGTCCCGGCAGGCGCCGCCCCCGTCGGCTCCTCCCGTGCCGGCTCCCCCGGCGCGGCCTCCCCTGGTGGGTCGCTCAGTGCCGGTGGAGCCTCCGCGCGCGCAGGGGTCCGTGACGGCCACCGCCGCCACCACCATCAGCCGGATGCCGCCGGCCACGCCCGAGGTGCCGGTGCGGACGGGCTCGGCGTCCGGTGTGCGCGCGGGAGACCGGGCGGACGGCTCGGTGCGCATCGGCGTGGCCAGCCTGGATCTGCTCACGAGCGCGGTGACGAACCTCACCCAGGTGTCGCGCCGCCGCGAGCTGGCCACCACCCGGCGGCTGGAGCTGGCGCGGGAGCTGAGCCTGCTGGCGCGGGCCGCGGAGGACCTGGGGCCGGCGGCCGCCGCGCTCTCGGAGCGGCTGGGCAAGGCGAAGGAGCTGGCCGCCGCCCTCCACCGCGAGGCGAAGCTGCTGGCCAACGAGGAGCTGCGCGACCTGGGCTACGTGGCCGAAGAGGTGCAGCGCCTGCGCATGCTGCCGCTCTCCGTGCTCTTCGAGCCCTACCCGCGCATGGTGCGCGATCTGGCGCGCGAACTGGGCAAGGAAGTGGAGCTGGTGGTGGACGGCGAGGACACCCGCGCCGACCGGGCGGTGGTGGAGGCGCTGAGGGATCCCCTGCTGCACCTGGTGCGCAACGCGCTGGACCATGGTCTGGAGTCCCGGGTGGACCGGGTGGCCACGGGCAAGCACCCGCGCGGACGGCTGACGCTGGGGGCCGCGCGGGACGGCAACCGGCTGGTGCTGCGCGTGGAGGACGACGGCGTGGGCCTGGAGCCCGCGCTGCTGCGCCGGGCGGCGGTGCGCAAGGGCTTCCTGGACGAGGCCTCGGCGTCGGCGCTGACGGATCAAGCGGCGCGCGAGCTCATCTTCCTCTCGGGCTTCACCTCGCGCGAGGTGGCCACGGACATCTCCGGACGCGGCGTGGGGCTGGACGCGGTGCGCAGCTCGCTCCGGGCGCTGGGGGGAGACGTGCTGGTGGCTTCCTCGCCGGGCGGGGGCACGCGCTTCGAGCTGCGGGTGCCGGTGTCCCTCACCGTGGCCCCGCTGCTCTTCGTGAAGGTGGGCGAGGAGACGCTCTGCCTGAGCGCCGTCCACGTCTCGCGGGCGGTGAAGGTGGAGGCCTCGCAGATCCGCGAGGTGGCCGGGCGCGCGGTGCTGGAGGTGGATGAGCAGCCCATGCCCTTCGCCTCGTTGGGGGCGCTGCTCGGGCTGGGGCCGGAGGAGGTGGCGGGCGAGGGGGCCCTGGTGCTGGTGGTGCGCAGCCAGGGGGCCACGGCCGCGCTGGCGGTGGACCGCGTCCTGGAGGAGAGCGTCCAGGCCATCCTGCCGTTGAAGGGACTGCTGGCGCGCTTCCCGCACCTCACGGGCGCCACCACCCTGGCGGATGGCCGGCTCGCCATGGTGCTGTCGGCGGCCCACCTCATCGCCAGCGCCCAGGGAGCCATGGGCCCGCGGGTACCCCGCGCGCCCGCTCCCTCCCGTCCACCTCCCGCTCCCCGCCGCCGCATCCTCGTGGTGGACGACTCCCCCCTCACCCGGGAGCTGATCGGCTCCCTGCTGGAGGCCGTGGGGTACGATGTGGTCATGGCCACCGACGGCATGGAGGCCCTGGACATGCTCAACGCGGCCCCCAATGGCCCCAGGGTGGACCTGGTCTGCACGGACCTGGAGATGCCCCGGGTGGACGGGTTGGAGCTGACCCGCCGCCTCAAGGCGCATGCGACCCACAAGGTCCTCCCCGTGGTCATCCTCACCACGCGTGGAGGAGAGGAGGACCGGCAGCGCGGGTTGGCGGCGGGGGCGGACGGCTACATCACCAAGGGTGACCTGGTGCGTCAGGATCTGGTGGACGTGGTGGGCCGGCTCCTGGGCTGACGTGCGCCTGCGGGACTGTGGGCCCAATTGGGTATACTCGGGGCGTCGCGCACGGAGTATGGAAGCCACATGGGCAAGAAAGTGTCAGTGCTGGTCGTCGACGACTCGCACATCTGCCGACAGCTGATCTGCGAAGCTCTGGGCCGGGATCCGGACCTGGAGGTTGTCGGGACTTGCGCCAACGGCAAGGAGGCGCTGGAGGCCGCGCGGGAGCTGCGTCCGCAGGTCATCACCATGGACGTGGAGATGCCGGTGATGGATGGGCTCACGGCCGTGGAGCACATCATGGCCGAGGTGCCCACGCCCATCCTCATGCTGACGGCGGATCCCCGGCAGCAGGCCCCGGAGCTCACGTGCCGGGCGCTGGAGCTGGGCGCGCTGGCGCTGCAGATCAAACCCGCCATCGACGCGGGCACCGAGGCGTGGAACCTGTCGCGCGAGGTGAAGCTGCTGTCCTCGGTGCGCGTCATCCGGCACATCCACAACAGCAAGCAGCGCCGGCCGCCGTTGCCGGGCACGGGTGGGGCGGCGGTGACGCCCGCGCAACCGGTGGGCATGCCGTACGGGGTGCTCGCGGTGGCCAGCTCCACCGGTGGTCCGCAGGTCCTCTTCCGGATGCTCTCGGAGCTGCCGGCGGACTTCCCCACGCCCATCGTCATCGTCCAGCACATCAACGCCGCCTTCTCCGAGTCGCTGGCGGGCTGGCTGGCCAACTCCTCGAAGCTGAAGGTGCGGCTGGCCACGGACGGCGAGCAGCTGCTGCCGGGCAACGTGCTGATCGCCCCGCCGGGGCAGCACATGTCCATCCCCTTCCGGGGGCGGGTGGCGCTGCGGCCGGGCGTGGAGCGGGACGGCCACATGCCCTCGGGCACGGTGCTGCTGGAGAGCGCGGCCAAGGCCTACGGACGGCGCACCCTGGGGCTCATCCTCACCGGCATGGGCGAGGACGGCGCGGATGGCATGCTCGCCATCAAGCAGGCTGGCGGACTGACGCTGGCGCAGAACGAGGAGTCGTGCGTGGTGTTCGGCATGCCGGGCGCGTCGGTGGCGCGCAAGGCGGTGGATCACCTCGTCCACGGTGACGACATCGCGGGAGCGCTGGTACGGCTCGCCCGGGGTGAGATGCTCACCGCGGGGCGCTGATCGCAGGTGGCTCCTTCTTCCGCCTTTCCGCCGGCCTCCAGTCCCTTCCACGCCTTCGTGGCGCGGCGGACGGGCATGGCCTTGAGTGAGTTGCAGTGCCGCCGGCTCGACGAGAAGCTGACGGCACGGCCGGGCGGGTTGACGCCGCAGTACCTGCTGCACCTGCAGACGCCCGCGGGCGCGGCGGACCTGGCCGAGCTCATCGACGCCATCTCCGTGCAGAAGACGGAGCTCTTCCGGGACGAGTCGCAGCTGGCGGCGTTGCGTGCGCACGTGCTGGAGCCGATGGTGGCGAGGATGCGCCGGCCGCTGCGGGTGTGGAGCGCGGGCTGCGCCACGGGCGAGGAGGTGGCCACGCTGCTGGTGCTGCTCGCCGAGGTGGGGGCGGATCCGGACAGCACGGTGCTGGGCACGGACATCTCGGAGTCGGCGATTACTCGGGCGCGGGAGCTGTGCTTCAGCTCGGAGCAGCTCCAGCGGGTGCCCTCGGGCATGCGCGAGCGCTGGTTCCTGCCCGCCCCCGGGGGCCGCTTCACGCTGGTGGGGCACCTCAAGGAGCGGGCCAGCTTCGAGTGCCACAACCTGATGGACTTGCCGTACCCGGTGGCGGCGGAGGGGCAGGGCTTCGACATCATCGTCTGCCGCAACGTCCTCATCTACTTCGCCCCCGACTCCTTCGAGCGGGTGGTGGCGTCGCTGGCGGGGCGGCTGGCTCCGGAGGGGATGTTGGTGCTCTCGGCGGCCGAGCCGTTGCTGCGCGCGCCGCCGAGCCTGCGCACCGTGCGCTTCGAGCAGGCCTTCTTCTACGCGCGGGCGCAGGAGGCCATGGGCTTCACCGACGCGACGCCGCCCGGGGCCCCGAGGACGCCGAGCTCCAGTGGGCTGCCCGCGGTGGGCACCCGCCAGCCCCTGCCGAGGACCGCGATGTCGGGCCGCTTCCCGGCGATCCCCGCCCCGCCGCCGCCACCGGAGGCCCCCGCCGAGGTGCGGCCCGGGGATGCCGGCGCGCACACGGAGGCGGATGCCCTCTTCGCGAAGGTGCTGGAGTGGGCCTCCTCGGGAGGCGAGGCGAGCCCCCAGACGGCGGAGGCGCTGCGGCGCTGCCTCGCGTTGGACCCGGACCTGGCCGCGGCGCGCTACCTGCTGGGGATGTTGCTCGAGCAGCGGGGCGTACCGGCCGAGGCCGCTGTGGAGTACCGGCGGGCCCTGCGCTCGCTGGAGGAGGGGAGGGCGCGCAACACCCCCTTCTTCCTCAACAACGCCCGGCTGCAGGTGGCCTGTGCGCGAGCCATCGAGCGGGTGGAGCGGGGCGCCGGTCCGCCTCCGGCGCGTTGACAGGCGGGCAGGCGGGCCCCGAGGGCCGAAGAAGCCCGCGCGGGCCAGGGGGTTTGACCGTAAGATGCGCCCCCCTATGAGAAGGCTTGCCCTGATAGCCCTCCCGCTCGCGCTCTCCGGCTGCTTCTACCCCGCCGACCGCGGCCGCGCCCTGGAGACCCGTCTCGAGAAGCTCGATGCCTCCCAGGCCCAGCTCCAGGCGGAGCTGAAGCAGACCCGGGAGCAGCTCGACGCCACGCTGCCGAAGATCGACGCGAAGATCGCCGAGGTCTCCAAGGCCCTGCAGAGCCTGGACACGGCCTCGCGCCGCTCGGGCGCGGACATCGGCATCCAACTGCAGAAGACGGTGGAGGATCTGGCGCAGCTGCGCGGCCAGGTGGAGACGTACCTCTACAAGATTGGCGAGCTGGAAGGCGCGCTCTCCAAGACGAGCGAGGAGACGGAGAAGCGGCTGCAGGCGCTCAAGGGCGACGAGGCCCTGAAGGAGGCCGAGGCCCGGAAGAAGGCCGAGGAGCTGAAGCGGCCCACGGACAAGAAGGAGTTCCTCGCGCTGGCCCAGGAGAAGGCGAAGGGCGGCGACATGGCCCTGGCGCGGCAGCTCTACTCGGAGTTCCTCAAGAAGTGGCCCAAGGACGCGCTGGCCGCCGAGGCCCACTTCGGCCTGGGGGAGACGTACTTCTCCGAGGACAAGTGCCGCGAGGCCCTCTACGAGTACGGCAAGCTGCTGCAGGAGCACCCCAAGGCGGACTCCACGCCGGACGCGTACCTGCGCTCGTCGGAGTGCTTCAAGAAGCTGAAGATGCAGGAGGAGTCGCGGCTGGCGCTCGAGGAGCTCGTGAAGGGCTACCCGAAGTCCGATGCGGCCAAGACGGCCAAGGCGCGCCTGGCCGAGCTGGACAAGGCCAAGAAGGCCGAGCCGAAGAAGGGTGGCAAGAAGTGAGCATGCGTCTGACGTTGCTGGCCGTGTTCGCGCTGCTGCTGACGCCCATGGTGTCAAACGCGGCGCCCAGGCAGGTGGTCCTCCTCTTCACCGGAGACAACGGGGGCGAGATCGCCCCCTGTGGTTGACGCCACAACCCGTCTGGCGGTCTGGCCAGACGAAAGACGGCTTTCTCGCGGGAGCGCGCGGGGGACAAGCCGGTGCTGGTGCTGGACGCGGGCAATGCGCTCTTCAAATCCGCCGCGGCGGGGGGTGATCCGAAGGAGAAGGAGCGGGCCGCGCTGCTGCTCGAGTTGATGGACGGGCTGGGCACCACGGCCATGGCCGTGGGCACGCGCGACCTGACGCTCGGGACGGACTTCCTCACCCGGTCCTCGAAGGGCCGGAAGATGAAGCTCCTGTCCGCCAACCTGGTGGACGCGGCGGGCAAGCCGCTCTTCCCGGCCTCCACGGTGGTGACGGTGGGCGGCGTGAAGTTCGGCCTGGTGGGCCTCTCGCCGGAGGGGCCGGTGTCCACGCAGAAGGGCGCGGTGGGCAAGCCTCCCGTGCCCGCCGCCATCACCGAGTCCCGCCGCCTGCGCACCCAGGACAAGGTGGACGTGGTGGTGGTGCTCGCCGCCGTGCCCTACCTGGAGGCCGTCAAGCTCTCCCAGGAGGCGGGCAACGCCGTGGACCTCATCCTCCAGTCCAACGACAACCGGGGACAGGGCACGCCCCAGCGCAACGACTTCGCCACCCTCGTCCCCACGGGCGAGCGGGGGCGGGAGATCGGCCACCTGACCCTCTCCGTGGACGGCAAGGGTCCCTTCGTGGACCTCTCCGAGACGGAGCGGGCCCAGCAGAACCTGAAGATGCTCGACGCCAACCTCCAGCAGGCGAGGCGGAGCCTGGCGGCGGCGAAGGACGAGCGGACCCGGAAGAGCTGGGAGGAGACCATCGCCAGCGTCGAGGCGCGCCGGAAGGCGCTCGCACTGCAGGTGGAACCCGGCAAGCAGGGGAGTGAGCGCACCCTGCGCCTGTCGTACATCGCCCTGGGGGGCAACGTTCAGGATGATCCCGAGGTGAAGAAGCGGGTGGAGCGAATCGAACCCCCGGGGTCCGCATCTCACTAGTCTGGACGGGGCCCGGTCGCGGGCCTTGTGCCAGGGCCGGTCCGCCGTTATAAGCGCCGGCCTACCTCTAGAACGCCAGACCTCCCACCTCCGCGTGGGGGCAAGGCGCAGGGAGTCGTCCAAATGAAGCCCGATCTGCACCCGGTCTACCCGGCCGCCCGTATCACCTGTGCGTGCGGTAACACCGTCGAGACCAAGTCCACGCGCGGCTCGTTCACCGTGGAAGTCTGCTCGAACTGCCACCCCTTCTTCACGGGCAAGTACAAGCTGCTCGACACCGCGGGCCGCGTGGAGAAGTTCCGCAAGAAGTACGCCGCCAAGCCGGCCGAGGGCGCCGCCGCCGAGGGCTCCGCCCCCGCCGCTGCTCCCGCCGAGGGCACCGCCGCGAAGAAGACCGCCAAGAAGGCCAAGGCCTAGTCTCTTCCGCACGACCGCGTAGCACCCGCCGAGCACGGCGCTGGAAGGCCTCGACGAGAGGCACTCCCGCCGTGCTCGCGGCGTTTCGGGCACCCCTGATTCCTGTCAAGTTTCAGGGTGCTACAGATCAGAAATTGGACGTAGCAGCATGTTGCCCGCACATTCCCGCCCGTCACGACGACCCCTGACGGAGGCGAGATGTCCGCGGAAGCCACTGCCCTGAAGCTCGTTCAGCAGCCCTCTCTGCGCGAGAGCCTTTACGCCAAGAGCGATGCGTACCGGCTGTACCAGGGCGACAGCCTGGCGCTGATGGAGCAGTTCGAGCCGGGCACCTTCGACATGGTGTTCGCCGACCCGCCCTACTTCCTGTCCAACGGCGGTTTCACCTGCAAGAACGGCAAGCGCGCCGCGGTGAACAAGGGCGGCTGGGACGTGTCGCGCGGGGTGGACGAGGACCACGCCTTCACCACCGCGTGGCTCAAGGCCTGCCAGCGGGTGCTCAAGCCCACCGGCACCATCTGGGTGAGCGGCACGCAGCACGTCATCTTCTCGGTCGGCTTCGCGATGCAGAAGCTCGGCTACAAGCTGCTGAACACCGTCACCTGGTACAAGCCCAACGCCAGCCCCAACCTGGCGTGCCGCTACTTCACGCACTCCTCCGAGCTGCTCATCTGGGCCTCGCCCAAGCCGGCCTCCAAGCTGCAGCACACCTTCAACTATTCGAAGATGAAGGCGGACAACGGTGGCAAGCAGATGCGCGACGTGTGGGCGCTGCCGCGCACGGGTGACGAGGAGCTGGCCGCCGACGAGTCCGGCCGCGTGTGGACGATGACGGCGCCGCGCCGCGAGGAGAAGGCGCACGGCAGCCACCCCACGCAGAAGCCGGTGTCGCTGCTCGAGCGCGTCATCGAGGCGAGCACCCCCGAGGACGCGCTGGTGTTGGATCCCTTCAACGGCAGTGGCACCACGGGTGTGGCGGCGCTGAAGCTGGGCCGGCGCTACGTGGGCATCGACATGGACGAGCAGTACCTGAAGCTGTCGCAGAAGCGCCTGACCGAGGTCGAGCGCGCTGCTCGCCGGTAGTCCAATCCCATACGCGTCTGTTGTCGCTCGCCAGCTGTCGAAGCGCGAGTCCGGCCGCGAGCAAGAGGTGCTCCCATGCGGGTGGGCGTCAGGGTTCTGGGAGTCCTCTCGGGGGCGGTGCTCCTGGGCCTGGCGGCCGGGTGGTCCTCTACCCACTCCGTGGCGGTCGCTCGGGCCCCGTCCACGCCCGATGGCCAGGTGCCCTCCCGGACCGGCACTCCACGTCCGGCACCCCCCGCCAGGAATGCGCCGGCTCCATCCGAGAACCTCGATGCGCGGGAGCTCGAGCTGCGGATGCGGGTGGCGAACGTCCGGGCCTCGCTGGGCCGGAGCTATGAGCGTGCGTCCTCGCAGGGGGACTTCGCGCTGGCTCCGGGCCACATCCTCGAGAGTCTCCTCGAGCGGCGTTGCGGACTCGTGCGGCTCGGTCTCACCGGATCCAATGCCGGGGAATTCTGCCGGGAGCTGCTCTTCTCGCTGCTCCGGGAGCGGCTCTCCCTGCCCGAGGGGACTTCCCAGGCGCGGTTCTGGGAGTCCCTGACGCGGGTGGACGAGGCCGCGGCTCGGCATGGCCTCGGAGCGTCCCCCGTCTCGGGCGGTGAGGCGTTCCACGTGGCCTACGAGCGCTTCCGGCAGGAGCGCCGGGACATCGTGGGCCCGGACGTCGAGCAGCGGCTCTTCGGGCTCTCGGATGAGCTGGTGCGCCTGCCCTTCCTGGTGGACGAGCTCGTCAATGATTCGCGTCTGTCTCCCGAGCAGCGGATGGCGGCCTATGACGGCCTGCTCCAGAGCATCTCGCGGGACCATGGCGTCGAGCTCGCCTCGGTGGTGGAGCCGCTCGAGCTGGCGAAGAATGCCTTGCGGCTCCACGGGCCGGCGGGGGCCCTCGGGCCCGCGCAACAACAGGCCATCCTGGAGCGGTACGCCGGCCCCGAGGTCACGCGGCTCCACCTCGAGCACCAGCTGGAGCAACAGGACCGGGGCGAGCGCCTGCGAGCCTTCAACCAGGAGCGTGACAGGCTCCTGCGTCAATTGACCCGCGCGGGTCTCACGCCGGAGCAACTGCGCGAGCGGATGCCCGGACTCGATCAACAGCTCTTCGAGAAATACCAACTCAGCCCATGAAGACTCTCGAGAATCAGGGAAGTTTCCGCCTGTTGTTCGCGGTGGTGGCGTTGACGCTCGGAGGCTCGGCGTGGGCCTCCGGGTATGACGCCTATTATTCGAACAGCCCCACTGCCTGGTACGACGCGGTGGCCGAGCTCGAGTACTTCAATCCCTCCCTCACGCCCGCCTGGCAGCTCAACGAGACGTGCGACGACACGGGTTACTTCTCGGTGGCGTCCTACAACATCTTCCACAACGTGCCCTTCGTCTACGACTTCGGAGACGAGATGGAGCAGAGCCTGGGGAAGGTGACGAAGTGCGCGGACGTCGTCCTGTACCAGGAGGCCTGGGATTATGACGACATCATCCAGGACGGACCCAAGCAGAACATGGCCGCGCGCGGCTTCAACCTGCTCACCCCCACTGGTTATTACTGTGATGACACCTGGGGTGGCATCGAGAACGACTGCAGCGGCTTGATGATGTTCTACAAGAGCGGCACCACGCTGGTGAAGGAGCTCACCCTCCAGCCGTTCACCGACTCGAACGGGGCGGACATCCACAAGGAGAAGGGGGTCTGGGGCGCCATCTTCGCCAAGGCGGGCAAGTATTACTATGTCTTCGATACGCACTTCACCTACGGGAACAAGGGGCACCTGGAGGGCGATGCCGCCTCGGACGCCTCGCGTATCTCCAACATGAAGCAGTCGCTGGCCTATATCCGCAACCAGGTGACCGCCAACCAGCTGAGCTATCCGCCGTCGCTCGTTCTCTTCGGGGGTGACTTCAACTCCGACTTCACCAGCACCCACAGCTACTCGCGGGGCTATCAACTCCTCGTCCAGGCCGCCGCCCAGACGTATTTCTATGAGCCGTATGCCTATTCCATGATGAATGCGGTGATGGGCGGCTACGAGACTCCCGGCTTCCAGTCCAACTGGGTGGGGGGCACCGTGGACACGGGCCCCAATGGCATGGCCACGGGAGAGAAGGCGGACTACGACGCCGTGCTGGTGGGCAAGCCCGGTGCCTTCGGGCAATGCGCGCCCATCGAGCTGTCCTACAGCGGCTGGGCTCCCGCGTGGAAGACGACGGCCGGCGTGCGCAAGTGGCCCTTCTATACCCACTCCGATCACTACGGCCGGTGGATCCGGGTGAAGCCCGGCTGTTAGGGCCTGGCCAGCAACTCCTGGGCGGCCCGGTAGTCCCGGAGGCTGGCGTCCGCGGAGACTCCGCCGAGCACCTCCGTCAGGAGCTCGCGGGCCTTCTGCTCCTCGCCGGATTGCGCCAGGAGCCGCGCCAGGCTCGCGGCCGAGCGCAACGCATGGAGCGCCGCGCCGGAATGCCGGGCCAGGGTGAGCGCCTGCTCGAACGAGGCCCGTGCCGCTTCCGTCTCTCCCTTCCGGAGCTGGAACTCTCCCTGGAGCCACAGCAGGTCCGGGTGTGCACGGCGCGCCAGCAGGGGCTCGAGCACCTTCAGTCCCTCCTTCACGGCGGCCAGTCCCTCGTCGATGCGTCCGCTCACGAGATACGCCTTGATGAGACACACCAGGCACGTGGGGTACATGACGAGCGCGCCCATGGCCTGGATGAGCCCGAGGCCCTGCTGGATGAGGGGGATTCCCTTCTCGGCCTCTCCGAGCCGGGCGGTGGCCCAACCCAGCACGCAGTAGCCGATCGCCAGGGTGGACAGGAACCCGTTGCCGGCCGAGACGGCGATCAACCGGTTCGCCATGTCTCGCGCGGCCTCGGGCTCCTCCACCTCGTATTCGATCGACGCACAGTACGAGAGCGTGACCGCCACCGCATACGGGTGCTGCATCGCCTCGGCCAGCGCGAGCGCCTCCTGGTACGCCGCACGGGCCCGGGCGATGTTTCCCAGCATCGACTCGGTGAAGGCCTCGTACAGGGGCGTGTAGAGCACCTGCTCGGAGAAGTAGCTCTCGCTGCCACCGCCGCGGATGCGCGCCAGGGTCTCCAGGGGGTGCTCCTGGCGGATCAACCCTTTCGCCAGCGTGCAGTGCCGCAGGGCCTCGGCGTACGCACCCCGCCAGAACTCCAGCGAGCCGAGCGCGGCATGGATGACCACCTGGGTCGTGGGATCATCGTGGGTCTCGAGGATGCGCTGGAAGCGCGCCTCCACCCGCGCCGCGTCCTCGCGGTTGCCCCGCACCAGCGCGACGACCCAGATTCCCCAGACCACCGACAGGGGGACGTCCCCGTACCGCTCGCAGAGCGCGTGGGCGCGGGTGTAGACCTCCTCCACCTCCCGGGCGGCATAGCCCTTCGTCGCGACGAGCGCCTGGCCGAGCTCGACCCGCAGGCCGATCTCCCGCTCGTCCCGCTCTCGCGAGGCCGGCAGGAGCTCCAATTGCTCCAGGGCCTGGGTCAGGTGGCTGATGGCCTCGGGGAGGGCGGACTTCGCCGCGGCTCGCTGGCCCGCCCTCTGCCACAACGTCACGGCCTGCTCGGCCAGCCCCGCCCGGGTGGCGTGGTTCGCGAGCTGCTCCGGCTGTTCCTCCGCCATCTCGGGGAACCGCTCGCTCAGCACGTGGAAGATCCGGGTGTGGTAGTGCTTGCGCGTGCTCCGTGGCAGCGATTGGTAGGCCGCGTCCTGGACGAGCGCGTGTTTGAAGGCATACGTCAGGTGGGGCGGCCAGCCCTGTTGGAAGAGCAACCCGGCCTGCTCGAGCTGCTCGATGTCCCGCTGCAGCTCGTCCTCCGGGAGGAGCGAGATGGCGCGGAGCACCTCCTGGCCGAACTCCCGGCCCAGCAGGGCGGCGAGCTGCGCCAGCGCCTTCGTCCGGGGCGGGAGGTGGTCGAGCCGCGCCAGGAGCAGCTCGTGCAGGGTGGCCGGAATGCCTCCGGCCGAGCCCCCTTGCTCCAGCACCATCCGGGTCATCTCCTCGATGAAGAGGGGAATGCCATCCGCCCGGGCCACGAGCTGCTCGAGCGTCCCGTCCGGCAGGGTCCCGCCCCGGGCCGTCTCCCGCGCCAGCGTGGCGGTGTCCTCGGACGAGAGGGGCGCGAGCCGCGACTCGTGGTAGCCGGGATGCTCCGCCCAGCGCTGCGTGAGCCCGGGCCGGGAGGTGAGCAGCACGCAGATGCGAAGGCGCGCGAGGTGCTCCAGGAGGTAGCCGAGGAACTGGAGGGTGGAGGGATCGGCCCAGTGCACGTCCTCCACCACGAAGACGAGGGGCCGGTCCTCGGTGAGCCGCTGGAGGAGGGCCGAGAGGGCCTGGACACCGCGCTCCCGCTGGCGCTCGGGAGGCAGCAGGAGGAAGGGCGCACCCGGGGGGAGCGGCAGCGACAGGAGCGAGGCGAGTGGCGGCACGTGCTCCGGGGGCAGGCCGAGGGCGGCGCTACGTTCCTCCAGCATTCGCAGCTTCTGCTGGGCGCTGTCGTGGGGCGAGAGCTCCAGGAAGCGCTGGAGCCAGTCGATGAGCGGATGGAAGGCACTGCTCTTGAATTGAGGCCAGCACTGGCACCGCGCCCAGGTGCTCGAGCCGGGAGTCTCCTGATCATGCAACTCCTGGATGAGGCGGGACTTGCCGATACCCGCCTCGCCCTGGAGCAGGATGAAGGCCCCGTGCTCGCGCGCGGCCTCGTCGCGCAGCTGGCTCAGGCGCCGCAGCTCCCGTTCCCGCCCCACCAACGGTGTCAGGGGGCCCATGACGAGCGCACGATCGAAGCGCGTCACGTTCCTGCGCTCCTGGAGCACCCGGTGGACGCCGAGGAGCTGGCTTCCCGAGGTCCCCTCGAAACACCAGTGGCCCAGCGGCCGGGTCTGGAACCGGCCTCGCACGAGCGCCTGGGTCCGCTCGCTGACGAGCACCGTGTTCGGCTCGGCCTGTGTCGCCAGCCAGGAGGAGATCCTCGGCGCCTCGCCCTGCATGGCGGGGAGCATCCCCTGGAGCTCGGACATGACATTGGCCAGGGCCACCAGATCGGTATGGATGCCCACGCGCACGGACAGGCCGTGACGCCACATGCACAGCATCTCTCGCGGGAGCTGCTCCGTCTGCTGTAGCGCCGCGCGGACCGCGTGCTCCGCGTCATCTTCCCCGGCCCGGGGGTAGCCGAAACACGCGAGCACCTCGCCTCCGACGGCCGTGGTGATGGCCCCGCCGTGCTGGTGGATGATGCGCGTGCAGGCGCGGTGGAAGGCCGCCTCCAGCTCGCTGGCGTCCTCGGGATCCATCCATCCCCCCGGGGCGGGAGCCAGCGCGAGCCGGCAGGACACCAGCGTCACCGGCCGCCGCTCGGCCTGGGCCTTCGGGCGCTCGGGCCGCAGGGCGAGCCGCTCCTGCAGCTCGCACAGCCCCTCGAGCAGCTCGGAGCCATCCGCCGGGCGCTGCGAGGGATCCTTCTCCAATGCCGAGGCGACGAGCCGCTCCACCTCCTGGGGGAGCTCGGGGCGGCGCTCGCGCACCCGCGGCATGGGGCTGGCGGAGAGGACGTACGCCCGGAGCTCCTGGCGCGTCAGCCTCGGGAACGGCAGCTCGCCGGTGAGCAGCTCGAAGAGCAGGACGCCGCAGGACCAGATGTCATCGCGCGCGTGGGGCCTCGCCCGCATCCACTGCTCCGGAGACATGTAGGGGGGCGTTCCCGAGCCACCTGGTTCGTGCGAGGCACCGGCGCCGATCAGCAGCCGTGACAGGCCGAAGTCGAGCAGTTTGGCCCGGCCCGTGGAGTGGATGAAGATGTTGCCCGGCTTGAGGTCCAGGTGGACGAGGTGGCGCTCATGGGCATGCGCCAGGCCCGCCGCCACGTCGATCATGATGCCGAGGACGCGTGGCAGTCCGAGCCGCTCCTGGCGCAGGAGGGCCTGCAGGCTCCTGCCCTCCAGGTGCTCCATCACGAGGAAGGGAATCTTGAAGGGGGAGGGGCCGAGCGCCGGGCGGAAGCCGGTGCTCCACAGGGACACGTCGTGGATCCGGACGATGTTGTCGTGATCCAACCGCGCCGTCGCCTGGGCCTCCTCGCGGACGAGCAGTGCCACCTCCTTCTGGGGAAACTGCAGGAAGGAGAGGAGGAACTTCAGGGCCACCGTCCGCTGCAGCTCATGGTCCAGCGCCCGGAAGACCCGCCCCATGCCTCCTTCGCCGATCAGCTCGAGGATCTCGTACCGGCTCCCATCCAGGCCCCCCAACCGCTCGCCCAGGACGGGCATGGGAACCGGTGGCGCCTGGTGGGAGATCTCCCGGAGGAACGAGTCCTCCCATTCGGAACCCACGTGCGAGGCGGACTCCCCGACGAGGAACGACGCGCTGCGCTCTTCATGACCGATGACCTGTCCCATCTCGTGTCCCAATCCGAGGAAGGCCTGCTCGCGAGATGGCGTGCCCGCCACGGGTCTCCTACGGCAACGTGGGTTCCTCGAAGAGGGCACAGATGATCGCGAGGGGGCGGCGTTCTGATCCTTCCCTGGCGAACACGGCTCCCGCATAGAGCCCCGGGAAGATGCCCTTCTGCTCGCGCACGCTCCTGCCCCTGCCGATGTCGACCAGGGTCACCACCACCCGGTCTCCTTCCGGTGACAGGCGGGCCCGGACGTGTGCCCGGGAGGAGATCGTGCGGCTTCCCGAGACCGGTGGGCCTCCCGCCAGGATGTCATCTCCAACCCGGTAGAGATCGCTCACCTCCGGTGTGACGCCGGGGGGCAGGAAGATGTTCGTCGCCGCGTCGCCTGGGGGGCTGAACTCGGCGTCTCCATCCACGACGAAGAGCAGGGTGGGGAGTGGGTTCTCGCGCCCCGCGGCCAACTGGAACGGGACGGTCGCCAGGTCGATCCACGCGTCCACCATGCCCAGGGTGTCTTGCATCCACTGGGTGGAGTCGTACGTCCCCGCTCTCACCTTCTGGAGGATGCCCGTCCAGCGGCCGAGCTGGTCCTGCCAGAAGGAGGTGGAGGCCTTCAGGAACTCGTCCAACCGATGAACGGCGGTGGTGGTGCCCGTCCCCGAAGGGGCGCTACTGGTGTCACCGGTCGTCGTCGTCATGGCGGGCTCCTTTGTCTAACAATAGAGTTTCTTGACGAGCTCGTTCATCCAGAGCCCCACGACGACTGGCGCCAGATGAGAGAGGATTTGGCCGGAGCCCAGGGCGGCCGGGGGACGGGTCCGTCTGTCCAGGAGGTCCGAGTAGCGGATGTTCTTCACCGTGCGGAGCTGGAAGCGGGGTCCTCCGGCGCGGGGATTGGGGATGGGCGCGACCGTCTGGAAACCGGCGTCCACGTCGATGCCCCGGTCGAACGAGACCACGAAGAGCTCGCTGCCCTCGCACGAGAAGAGCGAGAACCGCATGTCGATCGTCTGGTGGGGCTCGTCCACCGTGTAGTCGATGTTGAGGAAGTTGCGGAACGAGGCGGCGCGGAACGTGTTCCAGTTCCACTCGACGTGCTCGAAGAGCGCTCCGTGCCAATCCGTTCCTCGCAGGGTCGCTTTGGCGGCCGGGACCGGCACGAACCCGCGTCCGTCCGGGGTGGGCTCCACCTGGAAGCATTCGGGCCAGAAGGGCGAGGGGCCCCAGCTCCGTGGATCCAGGGTGCGAGCGAGCAACGCGAAGTCGCATCTGGACTCGGAGGGGATGTCCACGGTCGTGACCAACGTCTCCAGGTCCACCGTGCTCTCGGGTCTCGACGTGAGAAACCGCGCGGCTTGCGGGGCGGAGCGCACCCGGGCCTCCTCGGGTGGCGTGGGCGTCTTGGCCGTCAGGCCCATGACCTGGAGGAGGGCCTTGCGCAGGCCCCTCTCCCGGGTGGGGTACACCGGATAGACCAGCGGGGGGACGGGGGTTTGCTCCGTCGGAGGCGGAGGTTCCGTGGGGGCCGGGTTGGCGAGCCCTCGATAGGCGAAGTTCCTGATGTCGTCATAGCTCAGGAACCGGCCCGGGATCTGGCCGGGAACCGTCTCCTGGATGCTCTCGGTGAGTGCCCTGCGGAAGGCCGCCGGGTCCCCCACCTCCACGCCCAGGAGGTTCGCCAGATGGTGGATGAACTCGTCCCGCTGCTCGACGAGCACCGCGGACGCCAGCTTGAACTCGGCGGTGGCCAGCGCTTCCTCGGTCCGTCCTCCGGGGAGTTGATGGATGAGCTCAATGGCTTCCGAGAGGGGGAGCGGTTGCATCTCCGGAGGAAGGGCCAACGACGCATCGCCCCGGGGATCCGTGTGAAGGAACACGCTGAGCAGGCTCGCCCGGTATTCGTGGACGCCGGGGTCCCGCTCCGGGAGGAAGCTGTCGGATTGTCTGGTGATGGCCATCAATCCCCGCAGTCGCGGCACGCTCGGGCATTGCCCGAGGCCTACTGAGTAGAGAATGAGTCAGGTGGGTGTGATCTCAAGGGCTAGGCGTGCGACGGGGCGTGTGTCTTGTCGTAGGTTGGGGGCGGGGGAACCCGATGCCGATCACCCATCCCTTCCTTCTCTATGGGGCCACGGGCTACACCGGCCGGTTGCTGGCACGAGCGGCGAACGAGCGGGGGCTCCGCCCCATCCTGTGTGGCCGGGACGAGTCCCGGCTCGCGGCCCTGGCCTCGGAGCTGGGTCTGGAGTACCGGGTGGCCCGCCTGGACGCCGGCCTGGACGAGGCCCTGCGGGGAGTCCAGGCCGTCCTCCATGCCGCGGGGCCGTTCTCCTCGACGTGCCGTCCCATGGTCGACGCCTGTCTGCGCGCGGGGGTCCACTACCTCGATCTCAGTGGTGAGGTGGCGGCCATCGAGGGCGTCTTCCAGCGGGGGGCCGAGGCACGCCGGCGCGGCGTCATGCTCATGCCGGGGGCCGGGTTCGACGTCGTCCCATCGGACTGCCTCGCGCTCCACCTGTCGCGCCAGGTGCGGGGGGCCCGGCGGCTCGTGCTGGGCATCTCCGGGCTGGAGATGATCTCCCGTGGCTCGTTCCGGACGCTCGCCGAGGGCGCGGGGCAGTCCATCCTCATTCGCCGGGGCGGGCGCATCCTCGAGCTCGTCCCGGGCTCGCTCCAGCGCGAGCTCGATTTCGGCTCGGGCCCGCGGACGAGCCTCGCCATGAGCTGGGGAGACGTCAGCACCGCGTATTACTCGACGGGCATCCCGGACATCGAGGTGTACTGTGACGCCATCCCCACCCTGTGGATGATGGTGATGGCGAACCGCTGGTTCGGGGGGCTGCTCGCCTCGGACGTGGGGCGGCTCGGGCTCGAGCTCCAGGCGCGGGCACTGCCTGCCGGTCCGACTCCGGAGCAGCGCGCCGGACGCCAGGGCGTCATCGTCGCGGAAGTGGAGGACGCCGCGGGCCGCCGCCTCCGTGGGCGTCTGCGCACCCCGGAGGCCTATACGTTCAGCTGTACCACCGCGCTGGCCCTCGTCGAGCGCGTGCTCGCGGGAGACGTGGAGGCGGGAGCCCAGACGCCCGCGCGAGTCTATGGCCCGGACTTCGTGCTCTCGTTCGCGGGTGTCTTGCGAGAGGAGTTTTGATTGCCCTGGAGTGCAGGGAGGCGTTGGCGGATGGACGCTCCTGCCAGGCGCTGGATTGACGGGCTTCGTGTCTGTCTTCTTCACTGAGCGGTGATGAGCCATGAGCGCCCCATCGACATCGCCATCATCGGAGGGGGTTGCGCGGGCATCGCCGCCGCCTTCGAGCTGACGCGGCCCGAGCACCAGGGCCGCTATCGCGTCACCGTGTACCAGCTCGGCTGGAGGCTGGGGGGCAAGGGCGCGTCGGGCAGGGGGCCGGCGGACCGCATCCAGGAGCATGGGCTCCACCTGTGGATGGGGTTCTACGAGAACGCCTTCCGGTTGATTCGCGAGTGCTACGCGGAGCTGAAGCGGGACCCGGCCACCTGCCGCATCGCCGACTGGAGCGATGCCTTCGTTCCGGATCATTTCAACGGCCTGGCGGACTGGTCCCCACGGGGAGGCTGGTCGCCCTGGACGGCACGGATGCCCCCATTCGAGGGGCTGCCCGGCGATCCTGGCAACGAGGTTCCCCGGTGGACCATCGCCGACTACCTGGCGAGGAGCCTGGAGCTGGTGCGCGCCCTGGTGATGACGGTGTGGGAGCCCGCCAGCGGGACGGCACCCGAGGCACGGCGGGCCCCGGTGGGAGTGGGGACTCCGGAAGCGGTGCTGGAGTCGATGTCGAGCCTCCTCAAGTACGGACAGTTCGCCACGCTCGCCGCGGTGATGGAGGCGCTGGGCTTGATGGAGGTTGCCCTTGGCACGTTGCGCCGCTACCCGGAGAACCTGCTGCTTCGCTTCCATGACGCGGTGGCGGCCGCGCTGCGCGAGCGCTTCGCGAAGCTGATCGACACGGACGATCAGCTCCGCCGCCTCTGGGAGATCATCGACATGATGCTGGCGGTCGTCCGCGGGGGACTGCGCTTCCGCCTGCTGACGGATCCCCGGGGCTTCGACGCCATCGACGATTACGACTGCCGGGAGTGGCTGCGCCTCAACGGGGCCTCCGAGGGGACGATCAACGGCGCCTTCGTCCGGGCGCTCTATGATCTCACCTTCGCCTACGAGGATGGGGACGTGCGCAAACCCCGGGTCGCTGCCGGACAGGGGCTGCGAGGCGCGTTCCGGGCGTTCTTCACCTACCGGGGCGCCTTCTTCTGGAAGATGCAGTCGGGGATGGGGGACGTGGTGTTCGCTCCCTTCTACGAGGTGCTGAAGCGGCGAGGTGTCCGCTTCGCGTTCTTCCATCGCCTGGAGGACGTCCGGCTCGTGGCGCCCGAGCGGCTCGCGCCGGGCGAGCGCCCCCATGTGGAGGCGCTCGAGTTCGACGTGCAGGCCGAGGTCGTGGGTGGAGGGGAGTACCAGCCGCTCGTCGACGTGCGCGGGCTGCCCTGCTGGCCCGCGGCTCCCGACTACCGGCAGCTCGTGGAGGGGGAGCGGCTCGAACGGGAGGGATGGCAGTTCGAGTCCCACTGGGACCGGCGCAAGGTGGGGACGCGGACGCTGCGCGTGGGGGAGGACTTCGATTTCGTCATCCTCGCCGTGGGCGGCGGGGCCATCCCCCATGTCTGCAAGCAATTGGTGGAGAGGGATCCGCGGTGGCGCGCCATGGTCGAGCGCGTCAAGACCGTCCCGACCCAGGCCTGTCAGCTCTGGATGAGCGCGGGCATGAGCGAGCTCGGCTGGAGCGCGCCGCCCATCAACCTCTCGGGCTTCGTCGAGCCCTTCGACACCTGGGCGGACATGTCCCATCTGGCCTCCGAGGAGAGCTGGCCCCGGCCACCGGCGGCGATCGCCTATTTCTGCAACGTGTTGCCGGATGTCCCCGAGGAGGAGCGGCAGCGCCCCGCCTTTCCCCAGGAGCAGCACGAGCGGGTCCGGCGCAATTGCATCCAGTTCCTCCAGCGGGACGTCGTCCACCTGTGGCCCCGGGCTCACGAGGCCTCTGGCGGGTTCCGGTGGGACCTGCTCCTGGATGCGCGGGAGCCGCCGGAGGCCGGTGCGAGCACCACGGGCGAGGCCCGCTTCTCCTCTCAGTATTGGACCGCCAACGTGAACCCCACGGACCGCTACACCCTGTCGCTGCCCGGAAGCTTGAAGTACCGCCTCTCGCCGCTGGACAACACCTACGACAACCTCACCGTCGCGGGTGACTGGACGGACTGTGGCTTCAACCAGGGGTGTGTCGAGGCCGCGGTGATGTCGGGGCGGCTGGCGGCTCATTCCCTCTCGGGCGCACCCCGGCTCGAGGACATCGTGGGGTTCGATCACCCGTGAGCACCATGGATCCTCGCGAGAGAGCGAAGAAGCCGGAGCCCGAGCGCACGCAGCCCATCCGCAACTGGACCGTGCTGTTCCCGGGCACGCCCCCGCGCACGCCACCGCCGGGAGCAGCTCCTCCGTCAGGAGAGGCCGTCTCCCGAGGCGTGGAGATGGGCTACCGGGTCATCGAGGAGTACCTGCGCCAGGGACAGAACGTGGCACGCGCGATGGGGGGTCCCTCGTCCGGAGGAGGGGCTCCGGCCGATGATGGGCTCCAGAACCGCATGGGGGCGATGCTCCGGAGCTTCACGGACTTCGCCAGTCTGTGGATGGAATTGATGGGCAGGATGGGCGCGGGTGGCGCCGGCTCCGCTTCGAGTGTCGCGCCTCCGATGGGGACGGCGGGTCCCTTCCCGGCGGGAGCCGCCCCGGCCGCTTCCGAGCCCCCGAGGGCCGAGGCGCCGGCACCCCCGGTGGTTCCCGAGCCCCAGGCCGTGGCTCCCCTGGGACTCACCCTCGACATCGACTCGCCCCGGCGCGTCGAGGTCTCGCTCGAGCTTCGCCCGCGCTCCTCGGCCCTGCCGCTCGTGGTTCACGACCTGCGCGCTCCCGAGCCGGACAAGCCACGCATCACGGGCGTGGAAATCGAGTGCCTGCCCGAAGAGGAACGGGTGGTCCTCCATCTCCGGGTCGCGGAGGCGCATCCTCCCGGGGTCTACAGCGGGCTCATCGTCGACGAGCGGACGGGCCTTCCGCGCGGCACGCTCACCGTGCGGATTCCTCCCCGGTGACCGGAGGTCTCATGTCCACCACGGCCGCATCGGCGCGAGTCCGGGAGACGCTCGAGGAGTATGGCGCCGCGGCCCGGGCCCGCATGAGGGAGTACCTGCGGGACAGACAGTCCCACCACGCGTTCTATGAGCTCGTCTCGGACTATCCCGAGCGGGGAGGGCGGGCCCTTCGCGCCAGCCTCTGTCTGGCCACCGCGCGGGCCTTCGGGGCTCCGCCCACGGACGCCCTGAACTCGGCCGTGGCGCTCGAGCTGCTCCACAATGCGTTCCTGGTCCACGACGACCTGGAGGACGAGAGCGAGGAGCGGCGTGGCCGTCCGACCCTGCACCTGCGTCACGGCGCTCCCCTGGCCATCAACGCGGGGGACGCCCTGGCCGTGCTGAGCCTGCGTCCGCTCATCGACAACGTGGGCGCGTTGGGCGCCCGGCTCGCCTTGAGGATTCTCGAGGAGGCGGAGCGGATGGCGCGCGAGTCCGTCGAGGGACAGGCCCTCGAGCTGTGGTGGCGCCAGCACCACGTCATCGAGCTGGGGGAGGCCGACTACCTGCGCATGGTCCTGAAGAAGACCTGCTGGTACACCACCATCTATCCGATGCGCGTCGGGGTCCTCATCGGCACCCGGGATGGCGTGGAGTTGGATGGCTATCTCCACTTCGGGTTCTTCGTCGGCGCGGCCTTCCAGATCCAGGACGATCTCCTGAACCTCGTGGGGGACGAGGCGAGCTACGGCAAGGAGCGCGATGGCGACATCTGGGAGGGCAAGCGCACGCTGATGCTCATCCACCTGCTCAACGCGATGGAGCCCGAGGCACGGGCCCGGCTCTCCGGGGTGCTCGGGAGGCCCCGCGCGGAGCGGACGCGGGAAGAGGTCCGGTGGGTCCGGGAGCAGATGGACCGGTACGGGTCCATCGACTACGCGCGGCAGGTCGCCCACGGACTGGCCGGGGCGGCCCTGCACGAGTTCGCGCTCGCCTTCGCGGACGTGCCGGATTCACCGGACAAGGACTTCCTCGCGGCGCTGCCCACCTGGGTCATCGAGCGGGCCTGAGCGCCTGGCGGCTCACTTCGTCACGAGCTGGATGGGTTGCCCCTCCGGCACGTGCTTCATCGCCACCGAGTTCATGCAGTAGCGCAGCCCGGTGGGCGGGGGACCATCCGGGAAGACGTGCCCCAGGTGGCCATCGCACCGGCCGCAGCGGACCTCGGTGCGCAGCATGCCGTACGAGCGATCCTGGTACTCCGTCACCGCGTCCGCCTGGAGGGGCTGGGTGAAGGAGGGCCAGCCGGTCCCGGACTCGAACTTCTCGCCGGACTTGAACAGCGGGTTGCCACAGCCGGCGCAGACGTACGTGCCGGGCGTCTTCGTCCCGAGGAAGCACCCGCTGCCGGGGCGCTCGGTGCCATGGTGCCGCAGCACCCGGTACTCATCGGGCGTCAGGCGCTTGCTCCACTCCTCGTCACTGAGGATGAATTTGTCAGCCATGTCCTCATCCTGCTGTCCGCCGTGTCCGGGAGCAATCCTTCCTTGCGGCGCGGCGCCCGGGGATTGACACAGGGAGTGTGGGTGCCCATCCTGGGCACTTTGGCTCGCGCGGAGGCCGCTGTCGCGGCGGGAGGTGTGCCATGGGACGTGTCGAAAACGGTGTCTCGGGTCTCTCCACGCCGCCGCTCGCGTAGCCGGGCGCGTTCCGTCTCACCGCTGAACGGACCGCTGGCTCCGGTGCTCGGGCACCGGTGTGGAGCCTCGTCTCTTCCTGACGGATGGCGCCGTGCCCCCGTGCGGGTGCGGCGTCCAGGGAACCGTTCGCTCCATGAGCTCGAAGCCTCGCCGTCCCCGCGGCGCGTCGCCACACGACGCGTCTGTTCCGGCGCGTCACCTGCGCCTGCAGTCCTCCATTTTCGAGGAGGTGTCCCTCCTCTTCCGAGGTGAGCTGTCCGATCCGCTGCTCGAGGGCGTCACGGTGACGACGCTCGAGCTGTCGCCGGACGGCCGCCAGGCCCGTATCGGCTTCACCCTTCCGCCCGAGCGCCAGGAGTCCGGCCCCGCTCCGGTGGAGGAGGCCCTCGAGCGCGCGACGGGTTTCATCCGCTCGCAGCTCGCGCTGGGCCTGAACCTCAAGCGCGTGCCGAACCTCTCACGCCCATCGCCGTGCTCAAGGGCTGAGCCCGTGAGGGAGGCGGCGGGAATCCAACCCGCCGCCTGGCATTCCCAGAGCGGAACCAGCCCCGTTGCCCGCCCATACCCGTCAGACGTCCACCCCGGCCGGCTGGGCGGCCCGCGTCACTTGCGGCCGTTCGACCGGTGCCTGGATGCCCAGCTCGCGGCGGGCGAGCGCCACGATCACCCCGACATCGCCGAAGCCGATGATGTCGGCGCGGCCGTCGCCGGTGATGTCCGCCAGGAGGCGTGGGTGCTTCGCCATCTGCCAGCCGGCCTCGGTGCTGAAGCTGACCGTGACGCGCTGTGGCGCTTCGAAGGTCCCGTCGCCGCGGCTCAGCGCCACGTACACGCCGGTGCCGCCGAAGCCGATGATGTCGGCGCGGCCGTCCCCGGTGATGTCCGCCAGGAAGCGCAGGTGCTGCTCCACCCGCCAGCCAGCGTCATAACCGAAGTCGGAGAGGACGAGCCGCGGCGCTTCGAAGCTCCCGTCGCCCCGGTTCCGCGCCACGTACACGCCAGCGTTGCCGAAGCCGATGATGTCGGCGCGGCCGTCGCCGGTGATGTCCGCCAGGAAGCGGGGATGCTTCTCCACCCGCCACCCTCCGGCGTCATAACCGAAGTCGGAGAGGACGAGCTTCGAGGCGGTGAAGGTCCCGTCGCCGCGGCTCAGCGCCACGAGCACGCCAGTGTCGCCGAAACCGACGATGTCGGCGCGGCCGTCGCCGGTGATGTCCGCGAGGATGCGGAGGTGCTTCTCCACCCGCCACCCGCCGGCCTCGTGCCCGAAGTCCGAGAGGACGAGGACCGGGGTCTCGAACAATCCCCTCGTGAACTCGCCCGTGTCTCCGGAGATTCCGTGGGCGCCCTGGTCGGGGTAGTGCTCACGCTCGGCCTGGATGATGGCGTCGCCCATGGGACGCGACTCCGTCAGCACCATCCTCCAGAAGGCCTTGGCGACCTCCTCCGAGGGACCGATCAGCAGGTCGAGCCTGCCCCCGACGAAGGTGCGTGCGCCCGCGTCCATGATGGCTGGCTGGAGGGGTGGATTGAACACCTCGCAGGAATTGAAATAGACGGCCGCCGGAAATACCGGGCGCGAGGTCAACGACTCGAACCAGTCGGACGTGAGCATCCCATCGTCGAGGGCGATGCAGTAGTTGTTGCCGTGGCCGACGTTCAGGAACCCTTTCAGCTTTCCGGAGGAAAGGAAGGCCTGGTAATTGGCGACGGAGGCGTCCGGACCCAGCAGGATCTGCGTGCGGAGCCCACACGACTCAGCGATGGCGGCAACGGTTTCGACCGCTGTCTTCGCCGTTGGAATATCCGGCACCGGCGTCGCGCACACGAAGTCGATCGCCTCGAAGTCGAAGGCCTTGCGTGCTGGGCCCTCGTCCACTTCCTTGTCGACGTAGTTCTTCTCCTCCGACGTGACGTTGTCGTTGGCGTCGAGGGTCAGTGCGATGACTTCCAGGGAGTAGCAGTCCCTGCGCTGCAGGTAGACGACGAGGGTCTTCTCGTTCGCATACCTGCCCGCCTTCACGCGGATCTTCGCCGACCTGTACGGTTCGCTCCGCTTGAGCAGGACCTGGTCGCGCACGATGGTGCGCAGTTTCGATTCCTCGTCCGCCGTGAGGGGGTAACCCTTCTTGGGAGAAGGCATGAACGAGATGGTCGTGTTCTCGTTGGCATGAGTGGGCATGGCGCGCTCGCTTGATTGTCTTTACCTGCCGTTCTGTACTCCAGCACTAGAACTAGGGTTGGTGATCCTGCCGTGCAATGCCCCCCCCATCCCCAGAGGGTTTTCTCTCGAGGGATGCAAGGCTTTGTCGTTCCTTCGCTGGGTGCTTACGGAGGAGCGTGAGCCTCATCCCCCGGGCCGGAAGGAGCCGAGGAATCAGCCCACGGGCTGGCAGCCGGAGAAAGCGCGCCCCGGAGGAGTGCTCGGAGAGCATCGCGCGCCATACGAGCGGCAGGTTGCCCGTGGAGGTGGAGCGGGGAACTACGATAACCCAACGGCCTCGTGGTAGGGATGGAGCCAATGGCCTCGGCCCACCGCGCAGTCGTTCGCATCACCGGCCCCGGACCGGCCAGGGAGCGTCTCGGAGGTGTCCGGGCTCCTGTTCATCCCCCAAGCAGGAGAGGAGGGGGCGAGCGTGGCACCTGAGAGAGCGGTCAGGAAGGAACCGAAGAAGCAGCGGACGCCGCGAGTGGACTTTCGCGAAGCTGCCGCGCAGGACGGAAAGCGTTGGATGTCTCCACCTGTCGCTGGTGTGGAGGCAGGCGCCGGGTGTTGGCGTCCCTGACGGCCCCCAACGCAGTCCGCGCGATTCTGGAGCACCTGTCACTGCGCACGCGGCCTGCTCCGCAAGCAGATTCTGCGAACGTTGTTTTATAGAACAAGTTTGACCGTGACATTCAACTGGCCGGCGAAGTCAGACCGGGGACGCAGGCACCCACTGGCGGCGATGTTGGTTGAAGGCGACGCCATCCTGCCCCCCCAGGCGCCCGTCGAGAGCCGTGTCATGATCTGCCTTGGGCTGTGGGAGCGCCGGCAGCGCGCGAGGGCCGCCGGCCCGCGTGTTGGAACTCCCCGCCCCAGGTGGACTCCGACTGCATGTGGGCCATGAGCGCCTCGATGAAGGCCTGAACCTTGGGCGAGCCGCGGCGGCTGCCAGGGTAGACGGCGTGGATGGGGACGCTGGGCGGCTTGTACGCGGAGAGCACCTCGACGAGCCGCCCGGCCTCCAGCTCCCGCGCGACGGAGGGGGAGGGAAAGCGCCCGATGCCCAGCCCGGCGAGGACGGCATGCAAGACGAGCGGGAAGGTGTTGGCTCGCAGCGGGCCGGACACCGGCACCACCTCCCGCCCCTTCGCTCCAACGAAAGGCCAGCTCACGCTCGGCTCCCCGTCGGAGAGGGTGATGCAGGCGTGCGCGCGCAGCTCTCGCGGGGCGCGAGGCGCCCCCCGGGCGCGCAGGTACGTCGGGCTGGCGCAGTAGACGGTGCGCGCGGCGCCCAGCGTGCGAGACAGGAGGGAGGAGTCCGCGAGCGGCCCTACCCGCAGGGCGAGGTCGAAGCCCTGGGCGAGCAGGTCCACGCGTCCCCAGGAGGCATGCACCTCCACCTCCACGCCCGGGTAGCGCGCCACGTAGGGGGCCACCACGGGCGCCAGGAGCTCGGCCAGGTGGGGCGTGGCGCTCACGCGCAGGGGGCCGCGGGGCACGGCCTGCGCCTCGCGCAGCGCCTCCTCGGTGCCGCGGGCCTCGGCGACCACGCGGGTGCACCCCTCGTAGTAGCGCTCGCCGGTCTCGGTCAGGCGGAGCTGGCGCGTGGTGCGGTGCAGGAGCGGGACTCCCAGCCGCGCCTCGAGGCCGCTCACGCGGCGGCTCACCGTGGACTTGGGCAACCCCAGCCGCCTCGCTGCCGGGGTGATGCCTCGCGCCTCCACCACCGCCGCGAACACAGCCATGTCATCCAGTCCCAGCGCCAGGGCGTTCCTCATATGGAACAGTCTGTCTCATTGTTGCTCCCTGGTCTACCCACCCGTGAGCGCGTATTCCATGTCTCGAGCGCGGAGCCGGGCAGGCCCGGACGCGCGGGAGATCTGCTCAAGGAGACATGACGATATGAACTTCCCCTCGAAGGTACACCTGCTCGCGCCGCTGCTGGCCCTGCTCACCGCGTCCAGCCTGGGCTGCGGCGAGGAGGTGACACAGCCGGAGCAGCCGCAACCCGCCCCGGCGCCGGCCGGCTTCCGCCATGAGACGGCGCAGGTCAACGGCCTCACCCTCCACTACGTGCGCGGCGGCGCAGGCGCCCCGCTCGTGCTGCTGCATGGGTGGCCTGAGACCTGGTACGAGTGGCACCGGGTCATGCCCTCGCTCGCCGAGCGCTACACCGTCATCGTCCCGGATCTGCGCGGCGCGGGTGAGTCCTCCAAGCCCGCGGAGGGCTACACCAAGAAGCAGATGGCGGAGGACATCTACCAGCTCGTGCGGCAGATTGGCTTCGTGGACCAGCCCATCCACCTGGTGGGGCACGATATTGGAATGATGGTGGCTTACGCGTACGCGGCCCAGTACCCCCAGGCCGTGAGCAAGCTGGTGCTGATGGACGCGCCGCTGCCCGGCATCCAGCCCTTCTGGGACTTCATCCTGCTGGACCCACGCTCGTGGCACTTCGACTTCCATGCGGAGGTGGAGCTCGCCGAGGCGATGGTGAAGGGGCAGGAGCGCGAGTACCTGCAGTCCTTCTACCAGAAGTTCGCGCTCAACAAGACAGCCTTCACCGAGGAGGAGTTGCGCGAAGCAACCCGCGCCTACTCCCAGCCGGGCGCCCTGGCCGCGGGCTTCAAGTGGTACATGACCTTCCCTCTGGATGTGCAGGACAACCAGCTCTTCGCGCAGCGCAAGCTGACGATGCCGGTGTTGGCGCTCGGGGGGGAGGCGAGCGCCGGGCCCTTCATGGTGCCCATGGTGCAGCAGGTGGCGGAGAACGTTACCGGCGGCGCCATCCCCCAGAGCGGCCACTGGATCGCCCAGGAGCAGCCCGAGGAGTTGGTGCGGCGGCTCAAGGACTTCCTCCAATGAGCACGCTTCGCGTTTCCATCTTCGCCGCCGTGCTGACCCTGGCCATGAGCGGCTGCATGGCCTCCACCCAGGAAGTGCCCGAGAGCGAGCAGGCACGCCAGACCGCCCAGAGGGCCTATGAGGCCTTCGCGCAGGGCTGGGCCACGGGTGACTTCGAGCCCTACCTCGCCATGCTGACGCAGGACTTCGAGTTCTCGTTCCCGACCGGCGAGGACCGGGGCCGCTACACCGGCGCCGAGGGCTACCAGCGCATGGTGAACAAGGTCCGCGGGCACTCCACCCGGGGCGAGCGGCTCACGCTGCTGCAGCCGCTGCGCGTGATGTCGGACGGCAAGACCATCGTCTTCGAGTTCGAGAGCCGGGGCCAGTTCGGAGACCACGCGTACCGCGGCCACAACATCATCGGGTTCGACGTGACGGGAGACCGCATCAGCGCGTTCCGGGAGTTCTTCGGCGACGTTGAGCCGGCCCTCCTCTGCGGGGCGCGCTAGAGGCCGGACGCCTGTAGGCGACAGGCCGAGTCGCGGCCCTCCTGGCCATGCGCTTCGCCTTCGGCGTGCCCATCCGCGGCAACCTGGTGTTCCTCTTCGCGATTGCCGTTCCAGAAGGTGACGGCGTGAGCTCTCGCAACCGCCCCCGGGTGAGCCCCAGGGCGGCCTCGGATGGACAGGCGCACCCGAGGGAGGCGGGCGTTGCGCCTCGTGCAACACCGCGTCCACGAATCCGCGTCTCCCGCCTGGTCCCTTGGCCGCCTATGAATCCTCGCCGTGGAGCCCACCGCTGGGTTTCCATCACTGGCTTGGCGCACTGGCTGGGGGACGAGTGTAGACGGCAGCGAAGATCCGACGGAATTTGACGGTCGGGTCAACCGAGCATCCACCCCCAAGACGAGAAAACCCCCGGTCGTTGGCGCGATCGGGGGCGAGGTTCTTCAGGGGCTCAGGCACTCAAGCGGATTTGGAGCTCTTGCGCTTGGGGGCCGGAGCAGTCGGCTGCGGGTCAACGCCCGCGTGCTTCTGCCTCCAGGAGTCCGCGTCGATGTCCAGCACGTGGCAGTGCTGGACGAAGCGGTCCACCAGGGCCGCGACGCACGCCGCACCCGGGAAGACAGTCCCCCACTGTTTGAATGACAAATTGGTGGTGGCGCATAAGAGAAATAGGGGCACGGTTGAGGGCAGAGGGTAGGGGCAGAGAGGCGGGGGAAGGCAGCTGACGGGAGCCCAAGAGGAGTGAGCCATGCCGGTGCACGCAGCGTGCGGCCGCCTTGAGG
>NZ_DBNGVP010000210.1:0-27045 GCF_057119385.1 Archangium sp.
CACCCCCTCTACCTACTTCATCAGTAACTCCTGCGCCCGAACCTCAGGAGTCGGGCCGCGCTGCTCCTACCCATTTCTGGATCACCCGCCTTGCCCATCCCCGGGATTTATCGATAGCTCTTGAGCCGATGAGCTCCATCAAACCGTGGCCCCGCCTGCGCCGGGGCCTGGAGTACGACTACCGCGTCCTCAAGGTGCGCCAGGACATGGTGGCCGACCCTCGCACCGGCCACGAGCATCCCCGCGTCGTCATCGACAGCGCCGACTGGGTGAACGTCATCGCGGTGACGAAGGACGACCAGCTCGTGCTCATCCGCCAGTTCCGCTTCGGCACCCAGGAGACGACGCTGGAGATTCCCGGCGGCCTGGTGGAGCCCGGAGAGGACCCCGGGGCGGCCGCCGCGCGCGAGCTGGAGGAGGAGACGGGGTACGTGCCGGGCCGCGTGGTGAGGCTCGGCCAGGTGCACCCCAACCCCGCCATCCAGAACAACGTGTGCCACAGCTTCCTGGCGCTCGACTGCGTGAAGCAGCACGAGGGCAAGCAGGACGCGGGCGAGGACATCGCCGTGGAGCTGCACCCCCGCTCGGCGGTGCCCCAGCTCATCCTGGGTGGGGCCATCACCCACTCGCTGGTGGTGGTGGCCTTCTACCTGGAGCAGTTGCGCGCCCAGGCCGGGGAAAACCGCTGAAATTCGACGGGGGGTCCTCCGCGTTGGACGGGGCCCCCCGTGACACCCGGCCGGGGCGGCACTAGCCTCTTCCCCCCGAGGTGAGCTCACCATGGCGGAAAGCCTGACGCAGCCCCGCGAGGAGCACTCCGAGCCGCTCCCCGCTGCCCCGATCCCCGGCGCCAACCCGGAGGCCGCCCGTTCCCACGAGAGCGCCCCGGCCCGCGTCTCCATCCCCAGCCTGCTCCCCGGCGAGGACGTGTTCGCCTACGTGCGGCGCGTCCGCGGTGCCTTCGAGCCCCGGCTGTACCAGCAGGTGGTGGGCGCGGCGAACGAGCTCAAGGAGGGGGACGCGGCCATCGGCGTCGCCGCGGCCGACGAGGCGTCCCGCCGCAACGCCCGGGAGTTGCTCGCGCGCACGCGCATCGGCGACCTGGACGCGTACCCGCTCATCGAGGAGCGGCTGTACTCGTACATGCAGGGAGCGCTCGACACGGAGGCCCAGGCGCGCACCGCGAGCTGGACGCTCGGCGAGCTCAAGGCCTTCCTGCTGTCCGCGAGCGAGGCGGACATCCACGAGTTCAAGGGCGGGCTGAGCAGCGACGTCATCGGCTGCGTGGTGAAGCTGATGAGCAACGAGGAGCTCGCCGCCGTGGGCCGCAAGGTCTTCAACCCGCTCCCCGGTAGCAAGGTGGGCGCGAAGGGGTACCTGGGCGCGCGCATCCAGCCCAACTCGCCCACGGACCATCCGGACGACATCCGCTGGCAGGTCTTCAACGGCTGGAGCTTCGCCCTGGGCGACGTGGTGCTCGGCACCAACCCGGTGTCCTCGGCGCCCGAGTCCGTGGCCGCCGTGGAGTCCGCCCTGCACGACATCCTGGTGACGTTCGGGCTGAAGGACGTGATGCCGCACTGCGTGCTCGCGCACGTGGACGTGCAGGCGGTGGTGGAGGCCATGCAGCCGGGCACCACGGGCATCTGGTTCCAGAGCCTGGGCAGCACCGAGGCCGCCAACCGCACCTTCGACGTCACCCTGGAGAAGATGGAGACGCACGCCGCGGCGCGCACCGGGCGCTGGGGCATGTACTTCGAGACGGGCCAGGGCGCCGACGCCACCAACGGCCACGCCGCCGGGGTGGACATGGTGGTGCACGAGTCGCGCAAGTACGGCTTCTCGCGCGCCCTCACCCAGCGCATCGCCGCCGCGCAGGCCCGCGCCGGCCGCGAGCCCGCTCCGCACGTCATCGTCAACGACGTGGCCGGCTTCATCGGCCCCGAGGTGTTCCGCACCCGAGAGCAGCTCGTGCGCTGCTGCCTCGAGGACATCGTCATGGGCAAGCTGCACGGCCTGACGATCGGCCTGGACGTCTGCTCCACCCTGCACATGGACGTGTCGCTGGATGACCTGGGCTGGTGCCTGGAGCAGCTCATGCCGGCCAACCCCGGCTACCTCATGGCGCTTCCCACCCGGAATGATCCGATGCTCAGCTACCTGACCACGGGCTTCCAGGATCACGTCCGCCTGCGCGAGCAGTCCGGCTACAAGGTGGATGACCGGATGTGGGCCTTCTTCCAGCGGCTCGGCGTCATCGACGCGGAGGGCCGCCCCACCGGGCACTTCGGGGACCCGGCCTGGGTGTACCTCCAGTACCGCCGCCACAAGGGCGACACGCGCCCGGACGCGGACGTGCTCGCCGAGGCCGCGCGGCAGATGGCCGAGGTGCGCGCCCGTGGCGTGCCGCTCGCCGTGGGCCATGGCGAGCACCCGTGGGACCTGGAGCCCTCGCTGGACGCCGAGCTGCGCCGCCTCTACGACGACGCGAAGGTCGGCCTCTGGTCCGACCTCACCCCGGACTTCATCGCGTCGCTTCCCGACGCCGTGCCCCTGCGCACCCGCGCCACCGCCCGGCGCGACTACATCCTCCACCCGCCCTCCGGCGAGCAGCTCGAGCCCGCCTCCGAGCGCGTGCTGGAGTCCCTGCGCTCGCGCCACGCGGGCCGGTATGACGTGCAGCTCGTCATCTCGGACGGACTGGACGCGCGCTCGCTCATGGACGAGGGCCACCTGCGGCCCTTCCTCACCGCGCTGCGCTCCCGGCTCGAGGCCGCCGGACACCGGGTGGCGCCCGAGCACCTCGTGCTGTCCCTGGGGCGCGTGCGGGCCGGCTACCGCGCGGGGGAGCTCCTCTTCGGGGACGCGGCGGCGGGTGGGCCTCGCGCGCTCATCCACGTCGTGGGCGAGCGCCCCGGCTCCGGGCACCACAGCTTCTCCGCCTACGTCACCGCGCCACGGGCCCGCGTGTGGGCCCGGCCGGGCACGGTGGACCACAACATCACCCGCGTGGTGGCCGGCATCTCCGACACCAGCCTGCGTCCCGAGGCCGCCGCGGCGGAGGTCGCGCGCCTCCTGGGCGAGCTCACCTCCGCCTCCTGAGCCTCAGCGCGCGTCCCGAGCCTCAGCGCACCACGAGGCGCAGCCACAGGTCGATCGCCGACCAGCCGCGCTCCTTGCCGTAGTGGCCGTTGAAGACGTGCCCGGTGTTGACGAGCGTGTCCACCCACACCGAGCGGGCGCGCGGGTACATCTTCGCCTCGGCCTGGGCGTAGGAGGCCGACGCCACCAGATCCCTGTCCCCCAGCTGCACCATCACCGGCACCCGGATGTCCGCGGCCGGAATGGACTCCGGCGAGCCCAGCATGCTCAGCAGGCCCAGGTACTGGCCGCGCGTCACCGTGTCCGCCGTCTCGTTGTCGTAGGCCACCAGCTCCGGATTGGAGTACTCCGGGGCGTAGAAGAGCGCGCCGCGCAACTCCCCGGGGATGCGGATGTAGGGGCCCTGCTCGAGAAAACCCAGGAGCACGCTCGGATCCACCGGCACCGCGTGCGCGGTGTTCAGCCAGCCCGTGTTCACCACCGCCTGCGCGTCGCCATACTGCGCCTGCGCGAAGGTGGAGATGAGCGCCCCGTTGGAGTGCCCCACGTAGATGAGCGTCTCGAAGGTGTTCTTCTCCGCCGTGGCCCGGAGGTACCGCGCCACCTGGTGCAGGGCGCTCGCCGACTCCGCCAGGTCCAGTACGTCCCCGTCCAGCCGGTCGCTCTCGCCCGTGCCCGGCAGGTCCAACGCGAGCACCGCGTAGTGCCGCCGCGCCATGTACCGCGCATACGAGTACTCCTGGCCGTCCACCTCCGGCAGGTCCCAGTACCCATGGTTGTAGGTGATGCCATGGGTGAGGATCTGCACCGGGCGGTTCTTCAAGCTGCCCTGGTAGTAGAGGTAGCCCACCACCGTGTACCGCTGGCCGTCGGCGAGCCGCACCGGGAACTCCCGCCGCTCCACCTTCACATCCCGGGCCCCATGGGCCTCGGCCATCGCCGGAAGGGCCAGCGCCAGCAACAGCACCATCCAGGCGCTCATCGAACGGATCGTCTTCTTCATGTCCACCCTCCCTGCTCGCGGCTCTTCCGGAAAACTCTGCTTCCTTCAAATAACGGGAGGGCCTGATATTCCTGACCTTCTGGTAGTTCCAATGAAATTAACTTTTCAACGAAAACACAAGGTAAGGGTAGGTGGGTCGCGGAGACGGACCCGGAGTGCGAGGACGGCGCGACACATCCCCCCGGGAGCGGGGCGGATCTGACACGATGGCGGGCCGTGTCCCGGGAGGGGGAGAAGGCGTGAAGCGAGCGGAATCGGTGAAGGAGCGGCTGGAGCGGCTGGAGCTGCCATTCAACGCGTACGGGGTGGACCCGTACGGGGTGTCCAAGTGGCACCTGCGCGTCATCTTCGAGACGATGAGCTTCTTCTACCGGAGCTACTTCCGGGTGCGCTGCCACGGCATCGAGCACATTCCGGCGCGCGGGAGGGCCATGGTGGTGGGCAACCACTCGGGAGGCGTGGCGGTGGACGGGGCGATGGTCGTCACCTCGTGCTTCCTGGAGATGGAGCCGCCGCGGCTGGCGCAGGGCATGGCGGAGAAGTTCATCAACGCCACGCCGGTGGCCTCCACGTGGGCCAGCCGCTGCGGCCAGTTCCCCGGCCTGCCCGAGCACGCCGTGCGCCTGCTGGAGGAGGATCGGCTGTTGATGATCTTCCCCGAGGGCGCGCGCGGCACCGCGAAGCTCTACCCGCAGCGCTATGACCTGGTGGACTTCGGCACGGGCTTCATGCGCCTGGCGCTCAAGACGCGCACGCCCATCATCCCCTTCGGCTTCCTGGGAGGCGGAGCGGCCATCCCCACGGTGGCCAACCTGTACGGACTGGGCAAGGTGCTCGGAATGCCCTACGTGCCCGTCACCCCGTACGTGCTGCCGCTGCCGCTTCCGGTGCCGCTGGAGATCCACTATGGCGAGCCCATGGTGTTCGAGGGCACGGGCAACGAGGAGGACACGGTCATCCAGGGGTATGTGGAGCAGGTGAAGGAACGCATCGCGGGCATCGTCGAGCGGCGCCGTCACGAGCGCTGGAAGGGCGTGGAGTCATGAGGGTCCTCATCCTGGGAATTGGCGGAGCGGTGGCCCGGCGCGTGGCGCTGCAGCTGCGGGAGCAGGGACACACGGTGTTCGGCATCGACACGCGGCCGTGGGAGGACGCGCCGGCGGACATCGAGGTGCACGACGTGGACCTGCGCAAGCGGCCGGCGGAGGACGTGTTCCGGACGCGGCGGCCCGAGGCGGTGGTGCACATGGCCACGGTGACGTCGCTGCGCGTGCAGGGCGAGGAGCGCCACCGCATCAACCTGGGCGGCACGCGGGTGGTGTTCGAGCACTGCCGGGAGTACGGGGTGAAGCACGCCGTCTTCGTGGGGCGGCACACCTTCTACGGAGCGGCACCGGACTCGGCGCTGTACCACACGGAGGACGAGCCGCCGAAGGAGCTGGCCTCCTTCCCGGAGCTGGCGGACCTGGTGGCGGCGGACCTGTACGCCTCGACGGCGCTGTGGCGCTACCCGGAGCTGACCACGTCGGTGCTGCGCGTGTGCTACTCGCTGGGGCCGTCGGCGCAGGGCACGCTGGCCACCTTCCTGCGCGGCCGGCGGGTGCCCATGGTGGCGGGGTATGATCCGCTCTTCCAATTCCTGCACGAGGACGACGTGGCGTCGGCCATCGCGCTCACGGTGGAGAAGCGGGCGCGGGGTGTGTTCAACGTGGCGGGCCCGCAGCCACTGCCGCTGTCCGTCATCATCCGGCAGGCCCAGCGCCAGCCCGTGCCGCTGCCGATGGTGGTGCTGCGTCAGCTCATCGGCCGCTTCGGGCTGCCGCAGCTGCCGCCCGGGGCGCTCTACCACCTGCAGTACCCCATCGTGGTGGACGCGCGGGCCTTCAAGGAGGCCACCGGCTTCACCTGGCGCTTCGACGAGGTGCGGACCATCGAGTCCTTCCTCGCGGCCCACCCGCCCCCACGTCCGCGCCGGGAGGAGCTCTTCGACCGGCTCGAAGCGCTCGGGGTGCTGAAGTAGCGATGGCACGGCGTGCCATCAACTCGCCAGGCACGCCTCCTCGTACTCCCAGCGCTCGGAGACAGTTCCCGTCTCGAGCAGGCGCCTCACTGAATCACCATGCGCCCATCACGTCATGGCGGCCTGTGCCAGCATCAACATGTCTTGTAACAACCGGCGCAGGTACGGGCACTTCGTTTGCGCCACATCGGGCGACAGCTCCGCGAAGAGATTCGCCCCATCAATGACCTTCTTGTAGGACTTGCCCAGCTTCTCCTTGTACAGGCGCTCCAAGAGCTTCGCAGGCGGTTCGTTGAAATTCACCGACTCCGGTTGGTTGCACTTCCCCGGCAAAGCCTTGCTCACAGCACCTGGCAGGATCCTCGGCTCCGCCAATAACCATGCCTCCGTTTCATGAACAGCGAAGTGCTGTCGGAACCGGGGATGGTCCACCTGCTTTTCGAGCCAGGACTTCGCCCACTCATACCGCGCCACCGCATTTGTCTTGTCGTCCGGGTAGAACGTCGGCCCGTAGAGATCGAGCAGTCCGATTCCCGCGATGACGTCGCCCCCCAACTTACCGCCCAGGTTGAGCGCGACCTTCTTGGCAATGTCGTCACGGTAATGGCTCCAGCCTTCGAAGCGGACGACCTTGATCCCTACCTTGCGAGGGAGCTGCGCATCCAACCATCGCTTCAAAAATTCAGGGAGGGCCTTTCGCTCGGTGTAGCCTTCCACGAAGAGGACGAACTTCATGCCAGGCCCTCGAGCTCACCCGACCGCATGAGCGCGCCCAGACGGTACTGCTCCGTCCACCGGCGCAACTCCTCTCCGTCGAGCACGGAGAGGCGGGTCTCTCCCTCAGAGACGTTCACGACAGTCGTGGTGGGCAGCTCAACCTCGGAGAAGGCATCGAGCAGATCGGCCGAGTGTGTCGAGAGAATCACCTGCGTCCGCTGCGAGGCCTCCGCGGCGAGTTCGGCAACAATAGGCAACATGCTCGGGTGCAACCCGGTCTCGGGTTCGTCCACCGCGATCAGGCTTCCCGGATTCGGGCTGCTGAAAATAGCGACGAGCAGGAGGAAACGAAGCGTCCCATCAGACAGATTCGCCGCGGATTGTTCCGTCTTGAGCGACCGCCAACGCAGCCGGAGTTGGACGCGCTGATCCGCCGCTGGAGGAAAGACCAATTCCTCGTAGTCGCTCCCGAAAGCAGCACGCATCGCCGCATCCAGCGAGCGCTTGAACTCCCGATTTCCGGTGTAGAGCGTATGGAGTACGGGGATGAGATTCTGCCCATCGGGAGCGATTCGCTCATCCACTCGGGCTACGGCCGCCTGACGGAGTGGAGCCTGCTGGTCGACTCGGAGGTCGTGGTAGATGGACCAGCCCAGCAAAATGTCCCGGAAAAAGACGACCAGGGGGGAATCGAAAGGGAGGCTGAAACTCGAAAGAAGCGTCTGCTCCTCTTTGAGGGTTCCCGGCTGTGCCGTACGCAGCTGCCCTACCGAATCGATAGTGGACGCATGGCTGGAGTCACGCTCCAGAAGAACGTCAAGGCCCCGCAGTCTCTCGAGCCCAATCCGGTAGGAACTCGTCTCCCCAAGACGGCTGAGTCGAAGCTCATAGTTCAACGGGATGGGGGCCCCCAGAACCTGTTGCATCATGCGGTTGAGGTCGGGCTCCACCACGACGCCCCAGGAGATTGCTCGCGCATCTCCATCCCATAAAAGGGGAGTAACTCCTCCCTGGCGGAGGATCTCTTGCGGCAGATCACCCCTGGCAGCGTTCTGGAGCAGGGAAAGAGCGCGCAACAGATTGGATTTCCCTGAACCATTGGGGCCGATGAGGACATTGAGCCGGCCCGGTTCCCACGTCACATCCTTCAGGGACCTGAAGCCCTTCACCTGCAACATTTTGATGCCCACGAGACCCCTCACCAGGCGCTAGGTGTGCCCCACATGCCCACCCCGGTATCAACCTAGGGAGGTGGCACCAGTGCGTCAACAACGCGGTGCATGAGACGCACGGACAGCAACACGGTCCCGTACTCCGTCCCCACCTCGCCAGGGCTCGCGCTCCCCCCTCATCCCGGCTAGCCTCCGCGTGCAATCTCGACTGAGGGGGCTTCGATGGTCGTCGTACCGTCCACGCTGGATGCCGTCACCGTGCATGCCGAGGGCGCGCTCTGCACGCGCCTGGCCGCGGTGCCGTCCGACAACGGCCGGCTTCCCACACAGGTGCGCATCGAAGGTCTGCCGCTTGGACTGCGCACCGGCTCGCTCCGGGCCGCCGTGCTGAAGGGTCCTCAGGGCCTCCGCGTGCGGGACATCCGCCCCGTCTACGACGTCCGGCTGCCCCCGGAGACGGACCTCCCCGCCGAACAACGCGCCCTGGAGGAGGCCAAGGAGCAGCTCAACACCCTCTCCTCCGAGCTGGTGCGGTTGCGGCAGGAGGTCTCGACCCTCCAGAAGCTCAAGCCCTCCTTCCCGCCCCGGAAGAAGGACGAGCCGCACGAGCCGCGTGAGTCCGCCCTCACCGCCATCCTCTCGCTCGCGGGCTTCCTCGATTCCGAGCTCGCCGCGCTGCACACCCGGCAGCTCGAGCTGGAGCGCCAGCAGCGCGATGCGACCGAGGAAGTGGAGCTGCGTCAGCGGAGGCTGGAGGAGGGCTCATCCGCGGTGCGTGGCCAGCGTGCCCAACTCTACCGGGCCGCCATCATCACCCTCTCCGAGACGGACCCGGCGGACGAGGCCGCGCAGCTCGCGCTCGAGTACGCGGTGTACGGTGCCCGCTGGGTGCCGGGCTACGACCTGCGGATGCCTCGGACGCTCGACGGAGGCACGCTGCGCATGCGCGCCTCCATCATCCAGCGCACCGGTGAGGACTGGAGCAACGTGCGGCTGGCCCTCTCCACCGCGAACCTGGAGCGGCGCGCCGATGTGCCGGAGCTGAAGGCCCTGCGCATCGGCAGGCGCCAGCCACCTCCGGCCCGCTCGGGCTGGCGTGAACCGCCCCCGGGGCTCGACGAGCTGTTCGCCGGCTACGACACCGCCCTGCCCCAGAAACCCTCGCGTCCCGAGCCCAGGCTGGAGCGCAGGTCGCGCGAGCACGTCATGGCCGCCCCCGCCGAGGAGCCCATGGCACAAGGCGCGCTGCTGATGGAGGGAGCCGCGGCGGCGCCACCCATGCCGATGCGCGCGTCCCAGTCCATGCCTTCCGTGTCCGCGCCCATGAAGGCGGCCCCCATGCTCGCGGAAGAGCCCCCCACCGGCTCCTCCTTCCGCGCGGGAGGCCCCCCTCCCCCGCCCCGTCCGTCGGCCCCCGGAGCCGCACTCGCGGCTCCCAAGATGAAGAGCGCGAACCTCATGAAGCGCCGTGTGGTCGCCGACGAAGTGGAGATGATGAAGGAGGAGGCGCCGGCCGAGGCGTTCGAGGACTCGGACGGGTACGGTGCGCAGGACCTGGACAGCCTGGGCGGCGGTGGCGGCGGCGGCCTGCCGGAGACCCGCGCCCGGCCCACCGGCCTGGAGCCGGCGGTGGATCTGCTCGACTACGGCAGCCTGGAGCTCGAAGGCGTGGACCAGCCCGGGCAGCGCGGGCGTTTGCAGCCCCTGTCCGAGGACAAGTCCCGGGAGCTGCTGATGCTGCTGGGCGTGCACGTGCGCGTGGACGTCTTCGCGCTCGTGGCCCGGTACGAGCAGACGGCGGCCTCGGTGCAGTACACACCGCTCCCGGCCTGGTCCGTGCCGCCGCGCCAGTCCACGCCGCACTTCGACTACCGCTTCGACGTGGAGACGCGCGTCGACGTACCCTCGGACGGCGTGTGGCACACCGTGCCCGTCTTCTCCGCCCCCGTGGGACTGAGCGCCGAGTACATCTGCGTGCCCTCGATGGAGCCGCGCGCCTTCCGCACCGTGAAGGTGGAGAACCGCACGCCCCACGCGCTGCTCGCCGGCCCGGTGGACATCACCCTCGGCGACGAGTTCCTCATGACGTCTCCCCTGCCCACGCTCGCCCCCGGCGCCACGCAGCGGCTGGGGCTGGGCGTCGAGGAGTCCATCAAGGTGTCGCGCAACACGCGCTTCGACGAGGCCTCTGGCGGCGTGTTCGGCGGCGCCAACGTGCTCACCCACCACGTCTGCGTCGAGCTGGCCAACCGGACCGCGCAGCGTGTCACCGTGGAGGTCCTGGAGCGGGTGCCCGCGGTGCCCTCCGCGGCGGAGAAGGACATCAAGGTGGACGAGGCCGAGGTGAAACCCGCCTGGAGCAAACGCGCACTCCTGCCCGGAGAAACACCCGTGGAGGGCGAGCGGGCGTGGAAGGTGACGCTGCAACCGGGTGAAGCGCAGACGCTGAACGCGACGTGGGCCGTACGGATTCCCTCGAGCAAGATGCTCGTGGGCGGCAACCGGAGGACGTGATGAGCAACCCCATCCATCTCCCCATCGTCAAGGTGACCGTCCTCGAGGATCGCGCGCTGGTGGAGCGCCGCGCGGACGTGGTGCTGCCCGCCGGACCGCAGCGGCTGCGTGTGGAGGGACTCTCTCCGCTCGCGGTGGACCGTTCGCTCCAGGCCCAGCTCACGGGAGGTACCGTGGCGCAGGCGCGCGTGAGCCGCACGTGGAAGGAGAAGCCACGCGGTGAGAGCGCGCGGGCGCAGTGGACGGAGCTGCGCCGCCGCGTGGAGGACCTGGAGGCCGAGTGGAAGCGCGCGCAGGTGGACGTGCAGCGGCTGCGGGCCCGGATGGAAGTGGTGCACGTGGCCCGCGAGGACGTGCTGCGGGCCATCGCCGAGCTGTCGGGCGCCGGCCGGGCGAAGCCGGAGTCCTGGCACGAGCAGCTCGCGACGCTGCGCAAGGAAACGGCCTCGGCCGAGGATGCGCTCCAGAGGGCACACAGCCACGTGGAGGAGACGGGGCGGCGGCTGGTGGAGGCCCGGGCGGCGCTCCTCCAGAGCGAGCAGCCGGAGCAGCAGCTCGTCACCGCGGCGGAGCTGGAGGCGAACCACCCCGCGGGCGGGACGGTGTCCCTGCGCGTGACGTACCTGGTGCCCTGCGCCGTGTGGCGGCCGGCGTACCGCGCCACCCTGGCTCCGGCCGAGGGCGGTGAGGCGGTGACGCTCGAGTGCGAGGCCGTGGTGTGGCAGCGCACGGAGGAGGAGTGGAAGGACGTGGAGCTGCTGTTCTCCACGGCGCGGCCGACCCTGGGCGCCACGCCGCCTCGGCTGGTGGAGGACTGGCTGCGGCTGCGCGACAAGAGCGAGCAGGAGAAGCACACGCTGGAGGTAAGCATCCGCGAGGAGGTCATCCAGACCACCGGCGAGGGGGGCGCCAGCCAGACGGAATCCATGCCGGGCCTGGACGATGGCGGAGAGGCCCTGACGCTCCGGGCGGCCCACCGGGTGACGGTGCCCAGTGACGGAGCGCCGCACCGGGTGCCGCTCTTCCAGTTCAGCGCTCCGGCGGCGTCCGAGCTCATCGGCTACCCGGAGCACTCGCCACTGGTGCACCGGGTGGCGCGCTTCGACAACCGGGGCCCGGCGGTGCTGCTGGCGGGCCCGGTGGACCTGGTGCGCTCGAGTGGCTACGTGGGCCGCTCGCAGCTCAAGTTCACCGGCGTGGGCGAGAAGCTCAAGCTGGGCTTCGGCAGCGAGGACACCCTGCGCATCGCGCGGCTGGTGGACTCGAAGCAGGACACCCAGCGCATCACCGGCAAGCGCACGCGGACGCACCAGGTGAAGCTGTTCCTCTCCAACACCGGCCCCCGCGCCGAGAAGGTGGTGCTCGAGGAGCGCATGCCCGTCTCCGAGGTGGAGGCCGTGGAGGTGAAGCTGCTGCAGGAGCAGACGAAGCCCGCCCCCGCGAAGGTGAGCGAGGACGGCATCGTCCGCTTCGAGCTGGCCGCCCCACCCCGCTCGCAACAGGAGCTGGCCTTCACCTACTCGGTGGCCAGCTCCGCCAAGGTGGCCGGGCTCTAACCCGCGAGGGCCCGCTTCAGGGCGGAGACCTGCCGGGCGATGAACTCCCGCGAGATGGTGGCATCCCCGGCGATGGCCTCGAAGGCGTGGTAGGCACCGGGGACCTCATCCAGCACACAGGGAACGCCACTGGCCTGGAGACGGCGGGCGTACTCGACGTCCTCCTCGTAGAACAGGTCCAGCGTCCCGGTGCCGATCCAGGCGGGCGGCAGTCCCGCCAGGTCCTCCATCCGCGCGGGCACGGCATACTTCGGAGCGCTGGGGCCTCCGGGCTTTTGAGCCAGATAGCTGGTCCACCCGAAGACGTTGCTGTCCGGCGTCCAGATGTGCTTCCCGGTGCCCTTGTGGTCCGCGCGGGTGGTGGTCCGGTCATCCAGCATCGGGTACAGCAGCAACTGGAACACGGGCTTGATCCGCTTCCGGTCGCGGGTGATCTGCGCCAGCGCCGCCGCCAGGCCACCCCCGGCGCTGTCTCCGCCGATGGCGAGCCGGTCCGGATCGATCTTCAACTCACCCGCGTGCGAGTGCATCCACGCGAGCGCCGCGTAACAGTCCTCCAGCGGTGCCGGGAACGGGTGCTCGGGAGCGAGCCGGTAGTCCACGGCGATCACCAGGATGCCGAGCTCCCGGGCGAAACGGCCGCAGACCTCGTCCGACTGCTCGGGCCTGCCGATGACGTACCCACCCCCGTGGATCCACAGGAGGGCCGCGCTGCCCTGAGCACGCTGGGCGGGCTCGTACTTCCGGACGCGGACGCTGGGAGCACCCGCCGGGCCAGGAATCCAGACGTTCTCGACGGTGACGCCCTCCGGGCTGTGCGTCCTGAGAAGGATGAGACGCCGGATGATGGGCAGCAGGAAACGATTGAAAGAAACACCCGGAATCCAGCGGACGGACGACTGCAACTCGGGGTGGATGGGATGGGATGATGGGTTTCGCATGAACGTATGCCCTCGGCGCTACCAGGTGTCGATGAACCGGCGCCGCCCCTCGCGCACCGGCCGTGGGACGGACCGCGGTCCCCGCGGAATCCAGGAGCGCGTCTCCGCGGGGTCGATCACCGCGTCCGGACGGCCGGCATCCGAGGTGGCCGCGAGACGCTCGCGCAGATCCACGAGCTCGAGCCGGACCTCGTCCGTGGATGACTTGCGGCCACCACCGTTCGTATCGCTCATGCGCGCGGGATGATGGCACCGTCCGGGCGCTCGGCAAGTGCATGGATGTGTGGCCTGGGGCTCGCGTGACAACGGCGCGGTCATCCAGCTCGTCTCCTGCAATGGCAACCCCGCCCAGCAGTTCGTGCTGAGCGGCGCGGGGGACCTCGTGAACCCGCAGGCCAACAAGTGCGTGGACATCAAGGACTGGAACCCGGCCAGCGGCGCCCGGCTCCAGCTCTGGGAGTGCGGCGGCACCGCGAACCAGAAGTGGTTCCGCCGCTAACGCGACGGCTCTCCCCCTTCCCGCTTCGCCACCACCGCCTCCAGTTCCGCCACCCGGCGGGCGAGCTCTTCGGCTCCCCCCGCCGGCAGGGCTGGAGGCGGTTTCCAGAAATCCATTCCCATCTCGGTGGCCTTCTCCACCGAGCACACCACCAGCCGCACCTGGATGGTGAGCAGCTCCACGTCGAGCAGCTTGATCTTGATATCGCCCGCGACCACCAATCCCTTGTCGAGGACGCGATCCAACACATCCGCGAGCGTGGCGGTGCAAGGGCCCTGGACGATGCGTTGTGACGTCATGCGTGCTCCTCACAGCAGCCGGCCGAGCGGGCCCAGGTCCAGGTTGAGGTCTTCCTCCGTCAGCCCGAACTCCAGGCGGAGCCGCTCGAGCTCCTCCGCCTGACGCATCAGGGCCGTCCCCAGTCTTTCGATTTCCTCGTCACTCAGCGAGCCACCCTCCATGCGGCGGATGGCCTGCTTCTCGAGCAGCTCGTGCAACAGCCTCACCAGGGTGAGCACCAGTTGCCCGAGCCCGTTCTTCAACTTGCCCTCGTCCAGCGAGAGCCTCCGCGCGGGCGCGGTGCTCTGCTTCCGCAACACCGCCTCGAGCCCGGCTTCCACGGTGCTCATCTCCTGCCTCCGCCCACGAGCCCCGCGCGCCGGGCCGTGTCCGTCGAGCACAGGACGAGTTGCAGGCCCAGGTAGACGAGGTCCACGTCCGCCACCGACAGCACGATGTCTCCGCGCAGCGCCACGCCCTTGTGCAGCACCCGGTCGAGCGCCTCACAGAGCGACAGGGATTCGGACTCGTCGAGCAGTGCCTCGTCTCCGAGCCCCTCCAGTGCCAGCTTCACGCCGCCCTCTCTTCCTCGTCCTCGGCGGCCTCGGCCGCCTCCTGGCTCGCGAGGATGGCCTCGAGCCGATCCAACAGCTCAGCCTCCTGCGCCTCGAACTCCTCCTCCGCGAGCTGCCCGGACTCGAGCTGGAGATACAGCTCCCGCAGCCGCGCCTTGAGCAGCTCCTCTTCCTGCTCCTGCTCCTGGCCCATGGCCTCGTCGACCTTCCGGGCGACCCAGAGCAGGCCATGGAGCGGCGCGAACAAGAGGTCATCAATGAGTAGCATCGTCACTCCTGCGCGGACGTGGCCGGGAGCTTCAGCTCCGTGAAGCTGTGCGGCGCCCACGGCCCGTTGAACTCGAAGGTGAAATGATCATCGAAGCCCTCCGCTGCGGCTTCGACCCGCTTCTCGAAGGCATCCAATTCCTCGCGTGGCACCAGACACGAGAGGTTCATCACCTCGGTCTCCCCACGCACCGGGTTCCACTTCAGCTCGACGCCCCGCTCCCGGAGCACCGCCGACACCCGCTCGGCGTGCGCCTGCCGATCGGCTTCGCGGAGGTTCTCGAACAGCTTGCCCACCTCGATGAGCTCCTCGCGGCCGATGTCGTGGCGGCCCTTCATGCGGTCCCTCGCGGCCCCCAGCTCCGGGTGCGAGGCGACGAAGTAGTCGAAGAGGTTCGGGGTGCTCCAGCGCACCTTGAGCCCCATCTCCACCTTGCCCGCGACGTGGGCGAGCTGCTCCCGGAACAGGTCCTGGTTCTCCAGCAACCGGTTGCGCACGGCCTCGTCACTCCGGGCGACGAGACCGAACGCCGCCGGCAACACGGTCGTGTGCTCCATCAACCGCCGCAGCACCGCTTGATGCGCCAGGAGATGCTTGCGCTCAGGCCGGAGGCGCGCACGGCTCACACGGCCCACCACCGCCGAGATGTCGCCCGCGATGATGCGGTAGACCGCGCCTCCCTCGATACCGTTCAACTCCGTCTCCCCGGCCCCTTCCGGGCCGGCGAGTACGGCATAGAGATACGTGCCTCCTGCCTGAGCGCTCATCATCTCCTGGACTCCTTCACGTGTTGAGAGGGGTTGTTCGCGCTACACGCCCATCGCCGCGGCGGGCACGCCAGCCGCCGCCATCGCCGGGGCCGGCATCGGCAGGGCCGCGTTCTTGCCCTCGTGGAGGGCGCTGCTGGTCGCCGTGAGGCCAATCGCCGCCGCGTACTTCAGGTACGTCTCGACCGAGGCGATGACCACACGCGCCTCCACCGAGAGGATCTGGATGCCCACCAGGGAAACCGTGGCCCACACATCGATCACGATGCCCTTGTCCAAGATGATGCTGATCACTTCCGCGAGGCTGGACGAATCGGTCGACTTCGTAATGGCCGCCATGACTGCCTCCTGTTGTGTTGGGCTCGGACCTTGGCCTTCCCGTCCTTGCTTGCCTTGACGCTTAACAGGGGGCTCCGACATGTTTGTCAATGGACAGAATCACGCCACGAAATTGAAGGGCGGCCACGGCCCGCTCAGCGTGATGTCTGTATTTTCGACAGGAATTGACGACACCGCCGTGCGGAATGCGCTCACCTGCTCGCGCGGCACCAGGAAATACAGCGAGCAGAGCGCGGGCTCGCCCGGGCGCGGGGATGGAAACTCCGTGCGGTGTTCCCTGCACAGTGGCGCCACCCTCGAGAGCAGGGACTGCTCCAGCGCCTCGCACTGCTCGCGCAGCCGGTTCTCCGCGGAGTAGTGCCGCCGACGGGCCTCGAGGTACGCGGCTCCGGAGCGGTGCATCGGCTTCACGGCCGTGTCTGGCTCGGTGGGTGGAGGGGACACGGAGAGCAGCACTCGCACTCCCAGTTCCACGCAGCCCGCGACACGCGTGAGCGCGCGCACGTAGGTGTCCCGTTGCTCATCGAGGTGGGCGCGCACCTCTGACTCTCCGGAGAGCATGCAGCCAAAGCGCATGGGCACCACATCGGCCACGGCGTGCTGCGAACGGATCACACGCGCATACTCGAGCAGGTCCGCCTTCGTGGGTGCCTCCACCCGGGCGGGCTCCGCGATGGGCGAGACCACGGCCGCGAGCCCACCGTGCACGATGCACTGGAGCCACTCCGCTCGAGCTCCATGCGGCAACGCCGCCCGCGCGTCCGCGATGCAATGGAGCAGCAGACCAGGCCTGTCAGTCATGAGTCCGCACCTCGCTCGCGTCGCCGGGCGTGTCGCCGAGGGTCGGCGCGAAGTTGTAGGCAGGCCAGGGCCCTCGCGCCGACAGGTGCAGGCCGCGCGCCGACAGCTGCTCCGCCAGGGGTTCGAGCCGTCTGGACAGCTCAGCCTCCGCGCCTCGCGGCAGGAGGAGAGCCCAATGAAAGACGCCCTCCCGTTCCGGCTGCTCCGCGTTGCGCGAAGGGGGCCGCAGCGAACGCCGCTCGAGCACAAGTCCCTCGAGGGCCCGCGCGAGCTCCGTCTGGGTCTCCTGGGCCCACGCACGCGCCGCGCGCACCGCGTCCTTCCGCAGCTTCTGCTCCATCAAGTACCGCGCGCCCCCTTGCACCGGCAGCTTCGCCACACGGGGGTCCGCGGCGAGCATGGCCTCCTCGCAGGCCCTCACATCCAGGAGTCCTTGGAGCGACCACTCCTCTTCGTGCGCTGCCTTCTCGATGAAGGCCGAGATCCGCGCCCGCTCGCGGCGGAGCAGCTCCTCGAGCCGCTCCGCCGAGGAGAAGAGGCACCCGAAGCGCAATGGCAGGACCGGGGAGGCGTGCATCATCTGCTCGATGACGGCCTCGTGGCGCAGGGCGCGCGGCCCGAGCCAGGCCAAGTCCTTCAAGTGGGGCTCGCCCACCTCCCCTGTCCATTCGTGGAGCGGCACCTCGCAGCAGATGGCCGCGAGGTCCTCGTGCACCCTCGCACCGAGCGGCGTTGCTCCGTCGATGCCCTGGCCCACCGCGACTCCGGCAGCATCCGCGCGCGCGAAGCAGAAGACGTACAGCCCCACGCCTTCTTCACTCGTGGAGCGGGGAGTTTCTCTTGCGTTCATGGTGCCCCGCAGTGTCCCTCCCGCCTCCGACAGAGACGGGGGTGCACGCGAGCTCCATGACGTCAGGAACAAGACAGGTGCTCAGGGCCGGAGCACCGTGTGTTGTCTCCTGGTCACTGATCCCTCTCCCCTCGGGAGAGGGTCGGGGTGAGGGTATCTGAATCCGTTCTTCAACCCGTGGCCAACAGTGTGGGCACGGGGTTCAACTCGAGATCCGTGGCACCCTCACCCCGTCCCTCTCCCGGAGGGCGAGGGGAAATGGGCACGGAGCGAGGGGAAATGGGCACGGAGCGAGGAGTTATTGGGCACGGAGCTCAGCGCGGACCCGCGTTCACGCCGTCAGAGGAAGCACCGGGTGACAGCTGGCCCATGACGTGCGGCTGGCCATCATCGGACTTCACGCGGTAGGCCACGGCGCCATCCCGCTGCACCGCCGTCTGGAAGACCACCCGCGAGGGCAGCAGCAGCGGGCGGCGGAACGTCGACGTCAGGGTGAGGGCAGGCGCTTCAGCCGCCTCGCCCATCTCCGCCACGCAGCGGCCCACGGTCCACATGCCGTGCGCGATGGCCCGCGGAAACCCGAAGGCCAGCGCCGTGAACGCATGCAAGTGAATGGGATTGTAATCCCCCGAGGCCCGCGCGTAGCGGCGGCCCGTGTCCTCGGTCACCTTCCACGACGCGGGACGGCTGCGGGCGAAGAGCTCGTCCTCCTGCGTGGCGGCGGCCGTGGCACTCGCGGGCCGCTCCTCACGAGAGCGCTCGCCAGCACCGGGCAGGCGGCGCAGCATCGTGGTGACGGCGCTCCACACGAGCACCCCGTCCTGCTCCACACGGGTGTGCAGGTCCAGCTCGCGGCCCTGCCGCACCTCGCGCTGGCCCTCCACCGACGCCACCACGGAGAGCGAAGCGCCCTCCGCCAGCCGGCGGTACTGTCGGATGTGGTTGCGCACGTGGATCATCCCGAGCAGCCGGTAGGGAAACTCGGAGCGATTGAGCAGGGCCAGGTGCAGCGGCGCGGCGAGCACCTGGGGATAGGTCAACGGCAGGTAGCCGTCCGCCGGGAAGTCGCACACCTCACGGTAGAGCGCGAGCTGCCGCGGATCCGGCGTGAAGGAACGCATGTGCACCTCGAGCCGGGGCACATCGCTCGGACGCGCGGAGCGGCGGGCCACGGCGGCCCGCAGCAGTTCCACGGCGAGGGACGGAGGTTCAACGAGCTCCAACACTGGCGGAGAAACGGACAAGATGTATGGCTCCTGTGATGTCTGCGTATTCAATCCGTCCACCGTCCTTTCGACGTAGAGGCGTCTGGGCTGGTCTCAGCCCGCGGCGTAGATGCGGCGGTGTTCGCGGATCTCCTTGAGGCGGAACTCCCCCGGCGCCGGGGTCAACGGCTCCGGCGCGTCCGAGGCCAGCCGCATGATGCGCTCGTACTCCTCCACCGAGACGCGCTCCCGCTTCGCGAGCACCGCCTCCACGTCCGCCTGGGCCATCCGCTTCGCGGCCCCCTCCCCCACCACGCCCGAGTAGAACTCCGCGACGCACCCGCTCCCGTAGGACAGCAGGCCCACCCGCTTGCCGGCCAGCGCGGCGCCCTCCCCATGCAGCAGCCCCGCGAGCGCCAGGTACAGCGACGCCGTGTACACGTTGCCGATGCGGGCGTTGAGCCCCAGCGACGACGCCACCTGCGCCTCGTAGCTGGCCTGCGACTTGGCCGCCTCCTCGCGTGCCGCCGGAGTGCTGTTGCGGCTGCCCGGCGCGTCCTCCAGGTCGCACAGCCTCAGCTGCGTGTGCGCCTTGCGTGCCATCTTGCAGAAGGGCACGTGGTAGAGGATGCGCGCGAGCTGCTCGCCCGGGAGCGAGTCACTCCAGCGCACCACCTCGTGCGCCAGCGCGCGCTCGCGCCAGCCGCGGTACGCGCCCGAGAGCGCATCCAGGTAGCAGCTGATGGAGTAGTGCCCGTCCACCACCGCCTCCCGCCGGCCGAGCGGCCGCCAGAAGTCATACACATCCATGGAGCACACGCCGTTCAGCCCGATGTCCAGCGCCAGCAGGTCCGGCTGCTCCGATACCAGCAGCGCCACCGCGCCACCGCCCTGGGTCGGCTCGCCCGCCGTGTTCAGCCCGTAGCGCGCGATGTCCGAGCACACCACGATGGCCGAGCGGCCCGCCGCCGCGCCCGAGGCAATCCACTCGGCGGCCGCCATCAGCCCCGCGGTGCCGCCGTAGCACGCGTGCTGCGTGTCGTAGGTCCGCATCGTCCTCGGCAGCTTCAGCAGCCCCTGGACGTGCGAGGCCACCGCCTTCGAGTGGTCCACGCCCGTCTCCGTGCCCACCACCAGCATGCCCACCTTCGACGGATCCACGCCGTTGCGCTGGATGAGCCGCGACGCGGCGCTCGCGGCGAGCGACACCGAGTCCTCGCCCGGATCCGCCACCGCCATCTCCTTCGCACCCAGGCCCGCGGTGAACTTCGCGGGATCCACACCCCTGGCCCGGGCCAGGTCCTCGATGTCCACGTACCGGCGGGGGACCGCGATGGCCAGCGCTTCGATTCCAACCTGCTTCTTCATGGAAAGCTCCTCAGCCTCGTGGGCTCACTGCAGCTCGGGGGGAACCAACACCAGACGGCCCGCGACCTCGCGGTTCTCCAGACGGAAGTGCGCCCTCCCGGCCTCCGCCAGCGGCACCGCCTCCGCCACGAAGGGACGGATCTTCCCGTCCGCCACCAGTTGCAACGACTGGTCCAGCTCCTCGCGCGTGGTGGCGTACGCCCCGAGGATCTCCAGCTCCTTCACGATGACCAGGCCCGGATTCAGGTCCACCGTGCCCGTCTCCAGGTTGCCCACCACCACCACCCGGCCGCCCGGCGCCATCGCCTTCAGCGTCTGCCCGAAGGTCACGCTGCCGACGATCTCGATGGCCACGTTGACGCCCTCGCCGCCCGTGCGCCGCCGCGCCTCGGACGCGAAGTCCAGCCCGCGCGAGACGATGACCTCGTCCGCGCCCGCCTCGCGCAGCGCCTGCACCTTCGCCTCACCGGACGTCACCGCGATGACTCGCGCCCCGTCCAGCTTCGCCAGCTGCACCGCCGCCAGGCCCACGCCACCGCTCGCCCCGGTGATGAGCACCGTCTCCCCATCCCGCACCCGGCCGCGCGTGCGCACCGTGTGCACCGCCGTGCCGAGCGTGCAGCACACCGTGGCCGCCACCGGCCAGGGCAGGTTCGCGGGCACCCGGCCCAGTCCCGCCACCGGCGCCGTCATGTACTGCGCGTAGCCTCCGGAGAGCTCCTCCCCGAAGAAGCGGTTGTCCTTCTTGCACAGGCTGTTGCGCCCGCTCTTGCACAGCGCGCACTCGCCGCACGAGAGCCGCTGCAGCGTCGCCACCCGGTCGCCCACCTTCCATCCCGGCGTGTCCGGGCCCACCTCCACCACCTCGCCAGCGGCCTCGTGGCCGAGAATGGCGGGCACGTGCGTGCGCGGCAGGTTGCCCCGGCGGTTGATGACGTCGTGGTAGCAGACGCCGCAGGCATGCACGCGGATGAGCACCTCGCCTCGTCCCGGCCGGGGATCGGGCACGGACTCCAGCTTCAAGTTGCTCGCCTCACCAAACTCACGCAGCACGACAGCCTTCATGGGGGCACTCCCTGGCCGGTAAAGACACTCTGTCTGGGTATGGAAGACTCAGGCGCCCACGAGCTGATCTCGGAGGCCTCTGGAATCGATGGCGCGGATGGCGGACACGGTGCGCGCATCCGGAAGCGGCGTGACGGGCAGCGGCTCCTCCACCTCGAAGGAGAAACCGGTGCGCTCCTGGATGGCCTCGAGCTCCACCCAGGGATGACGGGCCAGCAGCCGGGCCCCGCCCGCCCCGAGCTCGAAGACGCCCAGGTCGGAGATGAGCTTCACCGGGCGGTGGTCATCCCGCGTGGTCGCCACCTGCACCTCGGGCACGAGGTTGCGGCGCGACTGGCGCGGCACCACCAGGATGGGCCGGCGCACCCACTGCCGCAGCGTCGCCGCCCCCGCCACTCCGGGGAACTTGCTCCGCGGCCGCTCCAGGCTGCCCGAGGCCGTCATGTTCGTCCGCCCCTGCGCATCCACCTCGGCGGCCCCGAAGAAGACGGTGTCCACCCTCCCCCGCCGCGCATGGTCGAAGAGGTCCGGGATGGTGATCTCCGCCGAGCGTCCCTCCAGGTAGCCGAGGTCCTCGGACGAGGGGTACAGGAACGGCAGGTCCGGATCCAACGAGCCCACACACGACAGGTACGTCAGCCCGGGCGCATGCGTGGCCCGGGCCACCGCGATGGCGAGGATGGCCAGCGGCGAGGCGACTCCGGTGGCCACCACCGCCCCATCATCGATCTCCTGGGCGAGCAGCGAGACCACCAGCTCCGCGGGAGTCACGGCGGGCGCCACGTTCATGCCGCCCTCCGCGTCTGGAGCATCGCGCTCAGGAACTCCGCCTCCCGCCCGGCCTCGGCCAGCGCGAGGTAGTCCGCCAGCATCGCGTCGTCGTGCGGGTACAGCCCGGTGCACCCGGTGGGCAGCGCTCCCTGACGCGCCAGGGCCACCCGCTCCACCTGGAAGCCGGGAATCGTCACCCGGGGAAGCTTGGACACGCGCTCCTCGGCCGTGGCCAGCACCCGCCGGGCCGCGCCCGCCACCAGCACATCCGTGGTGGGGTCCTCGATGAACAGGTTGCCCCGCTCGTCCGCCGCGCGCGCGTGGATGAGCGCCACGTCCGGGTAGAAGGCCGGCTCCACCGGCACCCGCTGCCCGGTGAACGGATCCACCACCGTCTGGAGCGGATCCGCGTCGGCCAGCTCGGACACGTCCGCGTCCGGCGCGGGCAGGAAGGGCACGCCCATGGACGCCGCGCGCAGCCGCTGGACGATGCGGTAGCCGTCATGCTCGCGCCACTGCAGCCGCCCCTGCTCGATGGCCCGCTTGAGGCAGGGCATGGGCCGCACCCGGTTCTCCAGGTTCAGCGCTCCGAAAGGCAGCTCCACCCGCGACAGGCAGCCTCCGGCCACCAGGAACTCGGCGGGCAGCGGGTTGGGCAGGGAGATCAGCTTCAAATCCTTGCGGCCCTGGGCGATCAGCTCCAGCACCATGGCCATGGGCGCGCGGCCCAGCATGAAGCCACCCGGGGCCAGCCACGCCCCATCCGGGATGGAGGCCACCAGCTCGGACAGCGAACCCCAACGGCCCGGCTTCATGACTTCTCCCCCACCGCCACGGGGGGAACGATCGACAGCTGCGGAGCCCCCGCCCCAGGCACGGCCGCCACCGCGGGCGTGGCGAGCCCACCGAAGAGCAGCTCCACCATCTCGTTGGAGACCTGCTCGGCCGACAGCCGCCCATCGGGCTGGAACCACTTGTAGATCCACAGCACCATGCCGAGGAACGAGAACGCCGCCACGGTGGGCTGCACGGCCCGGATGCGTCCCAGGCGCACGGCCTCGGAGAAGGCGTCCTCCAGGAACCGCACGTAGGCCTTCTTGCGGCTGTCGATGAAGGCCCGGGCCTCACCGGTGAGCGTGGCGTGCTCGTGGAGGATGATGATGACCTCCTTGCTGCACCCGCCCGTCACCAGGTGGATGTTGAGCCGCATGCACTCGCGCAGCCGCTCGACGGGATCCTCCAGGTGGCGCACCTGGTCGAGCACCTGCTGCTCGAAGGCATCCATCCCGTAGCTCATGATGTCGAAGAGCAGCTGCTCCTTGTTCTGCACGTGGTGGTAGAGCCCCGCCTTCGTCATCCGGCACGCGGCGGCGATCTCCTGCATCGACGTGCCCTCGTACCCGCGCTCGCAGATGAGGCGCGCCGCCGTCTCCAGGATGGTCCTGTAGCGCTCGCCGTCATCTGGCCTTCGCCCCGAGTTCATCGCGTGTCCTCCGTGGGTAGCCGTCCGCCACCCGGACGACCTACCGACCGGTCGGTAAATGCACTCGACCGACACGGGGCGTCAAGCCAAAATCACCCGAGGGGGAGGGACACTCGTGAAAACAAGGGGTTGGCGGATGCCTCCTCCCCGGACGGAAGGGACAGGGCTCGCTGCATCACCCACACGGACATACCCACCTTCCTGGCGCCAGAGAGGCACGGCAGGAGGCGGAAGATGGCGCTGAATCTGAGGAAGCGGCTCGCGGTGGCGGGGGCGGTGCTCGGGGCTTCGCTGTTCACGTTGGCGGTGGCCAACGCGCAGTTCGATCCCACCACGGGACAACCCACGACGCCCGGCATCTCGCCGACGCCCCCGGGGCTCACGCCCCCACCGGGCGTCTCGCCTTCACCGGGGAGCGTGCCCACGACGACTCCGTCCCCCTATGACACGGATGGAGGCCTCGGTGGCTCGGGCATCAACCCCATGCCGAGCTACCCCTCGCCCTTCGACTCGACGGACGCGGGGCTGGGCGGCTCCGGCGGACTCATGCCTCCCCCCATCCTGGGCGATCTGGACGCGGGGCTGAGATAGGCAAGGAGACATCCATCCGACAGATGCCCCTCCCGGGAGGGCTGTTTACAACCGGGAACCTGCGCCTCCTGGTGACCATCAACAGTACTTCCGGAATCCGGGCACTGCGCCCTGGACGGCGGCGGGTGCGGCGCTCCGGGGCCCGAAGGACGAAGTGCTCAAGCCGGTGCTGCTCTGGCAGCCGCCCCCCATCCTTCCGGACGCGCCGGGAGAGGCGAGCGACCAGGGTGTCGTGGTGGACGTCATCGCCACGGAGAGGGAGGCCCGGTGGACGTACACCCTCATCCTGTGGGACGCCGGGCGTCAGCGCACCGTCACCCTTGGCCATGTAACATTCCCGTAAGGGGCAGGACCGTGGGCGACTGAGGCGCAGGGCAGCAGGCCCCGTGTCGTTTCGCCCGTCAGTCCCGGTGCCGCTCCGCCACGCGGTAGAGACAGGTGAGGGAGCAGTCCAGCAGCGACTGTCGCGAGCGCATGTAGTTGCGGGCCCGGACGAAGGGAAGCCACACGCGGTTGCCCACGAGTACCTGAGCCTCCTCGAGCTTCTGGCGCGGAATCCACCGGCCGCCCAGGTTGCGCACCAGCACCTCACCCAGGTACGCGCCAATGGCGGGCACCGCGTGCTCGTCGATGGCTTCGCGCAGCCGGCTCTTGGGGAATTCCTCGCTCCAGAAGTAGTAGTCGGCATCCGTGAGCGACTCGGGCGTGGCCTTGAAAACGGAGGGCACCTCCGAGTGCAGCAGCGCCACAAGGTGCTCGGCGTAGAGGCTGTACTGCTGGAGAGCGCTCTCCACATTCTCTACATCCGCAGGCAGGGCAGCGTCAGCGGGGCGCCACTCCTCGGGCTCAGGAGGGCACCACGCGTTGAGCTCGGCAATCCGCCGCTGACGCTCGTGACTCGCGGCGCCGTCCACTACCCGGGAGAGAAGCGGGGCCAGGTCCGGGTGGAAACGAGGCTCCACGGGGGCCAGCATGGCGCTGCGCTCACGCAAGTTACGCAACACGGTGTCGAAATCAAGGTCCGGCCGGAGGTGGGCGTGGGCTCGAGCCTGTGCGAGCCGGGCCTCCTTGCTGGCGAAATCCGCCACGGTGGGCCACGTCACCAGGAGGACGGAGCCGTTGGGCAGTTCCTCCACACGGTGGGCTGGGGTGGACAGCATTCGCTCGCGACCAACCGTCTCCACCAGTTTGGGACCGAAGACGTTGAGCCAGAACACCTCGTAGACTTTGTCGAACCCGTCTTCGCGGCAAGTCTTCTTGTCGCGGCCGAAATTGGGAGAGTCCGCCAGTATCATGTCATCAGTGCTGTGAGCCACGGCATGCGTGACGGGATAATGGGAGGCCCATGTCCTCACCATTTCCACGAAGTGGTGGCAGCGCTCCGCCTCCGCGAAGAAGGAGAGGGGCTTTACGTTGATGAAGATTCCCAGTCTGGGAGGCAGCGGCGGAAACCAGAGACTGAGCGATATATCCAATGCGGGCCACTTCGTGCGATAGAGCCCGAACACCGTGCTGTTCTCGTCGCGCCGCTCCTCCAGGGACTTCCAGACGGCGGCGCGGGAGTATTTGCGGCGCCGCTTGCCGTTGACGATGTCCGGCATCCACTCTCCGGCGTATTCCTCGAGTGCCTGAAGAAAGGGCTCCAACTGTCCCTCCAGCGCCGCCTGCTGGTCGAAGACAGTGTCGAACTCGAGTCGCAGGAGATCCTCCGGTTTCAGATCGTGCACACTCAGCCACTTCATTGGACGACCACCTCGACTCCCGGAACCGCAGCCTCTGTTTCGCTCACGGCGCTCCTCAACATCTTGTCATTCTTGGGCATGAGTTTGCCCCCCTCGTAGATGAGGCGAACTCTCGATACCTGCACCTCGCCGCTCCCTGGGAAGAAGGGTTGGATGGAGCCTCGGCGGATATCCAACGTCTCGCCGTACTTCCGCAGAGCTTCAATCGCGTCCGCCTTCATTTGCGCCTTCAGTGCTTCTTCCTCTAGCAGCGCGAGATCTCGGCTCTTGAAACTGAACGCCTCCACACGCCGTGGCCCTCCGCCAATTCCCCCCTCTTCGATGACGAGCACGTCCGCGAAGCGCAGGCCGGTGCCCGGCTTCCGCACGCCCACCTGCGTTTCAAGGCGGGGCCTGTCGAAGTCCTCCAGGAAGAGGCGCTCGGCCCGAGGCTTCAGCGCGTCCTCTTGCAGCAGCTTCACCATGTCGCGCTCGAAGGCCAGCCCCCGGGCAAACCACCCGCGCAACTGCTCGTAGCCTGCCCATTTCAGCGTGCCCTTGTTGGCCTTGCCCTGCTCCACCTCCCTGAAGCGCTCGTTGTAGTACTCCACGTACTCGCGCCAGCGCGGGTTGCCCCGGGCCTCGGGCGGTGGGGCGTCGAGGGAGGGGCGGTGTTTTTCGAGGACCGCCACGTCCTTGGGCAGGCGCGGGCCCGTGGCCTCGAGCTCCGCCGCGGCGAGCTTCGCTTCCACCACCTCCCGCGTGTGGCCTACGCCCTCATCCACCAGTGAGGCCAGGGTGCCAGACCGCTCCCCGACAACGGCCGTCTTGGGGGAGAGACGTGCGGCTTCGTCCGCCGAGCCAGCGGCTTCCCCGGCGCCCGCCCCGCTTTTCGCGGGCGGGGAGCCCGAGGCCCCAGACCTGGCCTTGGACATGAGGGGCCGTGCACTGGCCACATTTCCCCGGGCCTCGTACAGCGCCAGCGCGGCGTCCGCCCCTCCCTCGACCACGAAGCGCCCTGCCTCACGGCTGGCCCGGATGTAGCCCGCCAGGTCGCGCAGGCCCTGGAGGTTCATCACTTCTTGGAGCTGCCGCGCCGTCTCGGTCAGGGCCCGAAGCCGCGATTCCACAGCTTGCACCCCGGTGCGCAGGCGCAAGCGCACGCCCGCGGCGCCTTCCCCCTTGGCAAGGTAGCGCACGCCCTTGTAACCCCCGATGAGGGCCAGCACCAACGCAGGTGCCGCCTCACGCGTGCCCTCCTCCATCTCGCCGTTCCGGAGCAACCACACGCCATGGAGGGAGGTGGCGACAAAGTGGTAGCTGCCCAGCGGCACACCAAAGGTGACGTGGTCAAACGCACTCACCGCCATGTCGTCCGCCGAGGCGTTGAGCACCCCCTGCTTCTCGGCCTTCTCGAGGGCCTCCTGGTACTCCGGCG
>NZ_DBNGVP010000211.1:0-24498 GCF_057119385.1 Archangium sp.
CACCCCCTCTACCTACTTCATCAGTAACTCCTGCGCCCGAACCTCAGGAGTCGGGCCGCGCTGCTCCTACCCATTTCTGGATCACCCGCCTTGCCCATCCCCGGGATTTATCGATAGCTCTTGAGCCCCACCCGTCACGGATTGCAGGTGACGTGGGTGTCGTCCATGACGCACGAGCTGCACGTGCTCACCTGGACGAGCACGCCCATGCGGCACTCCAGCCGGGCCTTGCCGTCGGCCGTGCACAGCCCGCGGCCCTCGGCGGACGCCGCGCACGCATCCCCGGCCCCGTTGCCATTCATGTCACAGAGAATCTCGGTCCCGGACTCGCCGCACCCCGAGGCCCCCCGGCACGGCAGCGCGCGCCAGACCTTGTCACGGCACTCCAGTGCCTGCTCCTCGGAGGCACAGGTGTAGCCACCTCCCGAGCAAGCGTCGCCGGCCTTGACGCCACAGGCGGACAGCAGGAGGGAGCCGATCATCAACGAGAACAGGACGGAAGAGCGTGTCATCACGGCGCCGGACGATTCCAGGCGCCGGGGGCCCGGTCAACCCGTGTCACTCCCCGAGCGTCTCGCGGAAGTACCTCCGGAAGTTGCCCCCGAGGATTCGCTCCACCAGGGCCTCCGGATGGCGGCGCAGCAGGGCCTCGGTGAGCTTGGGCAGGTCCGTCACGTCGCGGATGCCCTTGGGCAGGGCCACCATGCCGTCATAGTCCGAGCCGATCCCCACCCCCTCCTCCCCCATCACCCCCAGGGCGTGCTCGATGTGCCGCACCACATCGTCGATGGCGTCTCCGCCCAGGTACACCGGGGCCAGGATGATGCCCACCACCCCACCCCGCCCGGCGATCTTGCGCAGCACCTCGTCCGACAGGTTGCGCCACCCGCCTCCCGCCCCGCGCACCCCCGTGTGCGAGGAGAAGATGCGCGCCGTGGGGTGCGCCAGGATGTCCTCCAGCGTCCGCTCGGAGGCATGGGCCACGTCCACGCTCATGCCCACCCGCGCCATCTCCTCCAGCACCGCGTGGCCCAGCGGCGACAGCGGCCGGTTTCCCATCAGCGGGAAGGACGAGCCCCCCGCCTCGTTGTTGGACAGGTGCGTGAGGCCCATGAAGCGCACGCCCCGCTGGTACAGCTCCGCCACGCGCTCCACCTGGCCCTCGATGGCGTGCGCGCCCTCGATGCCGAGCACCGCCGACAGCCGCCCCTGGGCGAGGTTCTCCTCCAGCGCACGCCCCGTGGTGGTGATGCGCACCTGCCCCTCGGAGCGGCGGCAGAACTCCGCCAACCGGTCCACCTGCCACACCGCGCGTGTCCACTCGCTCTCCCGGGCCTCGCGCGGCCAGCCCCGCCAGACGGCGAAGGCCTCGAAGCCCCCGATGAAGGGAAAGCCCCGCGTCACGATGGTGAAGCACTGCAGCTTCATCCCCACCTCGCGCAGGCGGGGAAAGTCCACGTGTCCCTCCGAGGAGCGCTCGCAGAGATCCCTGTTCCACATCAGCGAGTCCGCGTGCGAATCCGCGATGCACCAACGCTGGTGGAGCTCGAGCACGTCACCCGTCTTGAGAGCCATGGCCGCAGTCTCGGGCTTCCCGTCCGTCACGACAAGAAACTCCGGAATGGGACTCGGGATGGACGACGGCCCCCGCCCGGAGGCGGAGGCCGCGTCCCACCGTGTTGCGCGCGACTACTTGTTCTTCACGCCCGGGTGCTGGGCGCTCATCTTCTCCACCTCGATGCTCTTGAGCATCATCTTGCCGTTCGGATCCAGCGAGTAGGAGGCGCGGACCTCGTCACCGGCCTTCAGATCCTTCAGGGCCACCGGCTTGTCGTCCTTCATCACCTTGAGCTGCTGGTCGGCCTGGAAGCGCATCACCTGGTTGTTCTTGTCCGGGACGATGATCGCGATGGTGTTGGCCGAGGCGGACTGGATGGTGCCCTCCACCTCCTCGGTCTTCACGTTGGCCGCGGTGTCGTTCTTGTTCATCGTGGTGCCGCTGCCACCCGTGGCCTGGTCGTCCCCGTCAACCATCTGCTTGTGCTGGGCATCGGCCAGCTCGCGCTGCTCCTCCACCAGGTTCTTCTCGGCGTCGGACATCTCCTTCTGGCTGTCCTGGCGCACCTCGGCGAGATCCTGCGCCGACTCCTGGCGCGTCTCGGCCACGTCACGCTGCGCCTCGGCCACGTCCTTCTGCTCGCTCTGGACCTTGCTGCGATCCTGGCAGCCCACCGTCAAACCGAGTCCCGCCACCGCCATCACCGCCATCATGAGCTTACGCATGGTGCCGCTCCTTTCGTTCCTCACCAGGGGAGGAAGCTCCCCGGCGTGTGCCAGGAAACTGGTGACCTGCATCGCGGGTGCACAGGGCTTGTCGGAGCGGAAAACCGGCACAGGGGCAGAGGCCCATCGGCGGAGGGCCCGGCGGGCTGCCTGCTGAAAATGGGAAGAATTCGCGGCTTTCCCCGCATTCACCCCGGCCGCGGCACTCCCCCCCGGGGTCAGGAGCCGCCGTCGCTGCCCGCTGGCTCACAGAAGGGCGCACCGCCCGAGGCCCAGCGGTCGATGAGCTCGCGCTGTTCCTCGGTGGGCTGGGGGCTCGCCGCGGGCGGCATGGTGCGGAAGACAACGGTGCGCGCGTGGATGCGGGGCGCCATCCACTTCGCCCCCGCGATGCCCCCATCCGCCTCGTACAGGTCGAGCCGGAAGTCCGTGCGGCCGCTGCCCGTCGTGGTGGCGCCGTGGCACGAGGACACGCAGTTGGCCGCGAGGATGGGCTGGATGTCCTGGCACCAGGTGGGCACCGGCCCCGAGTTGGGGTCGGCGGTGCCGGGCCCGTTGAGCACCTCGCAGGTGCGCCCCGCGCCGGGACGTGCCGCGACACAGGTGTAGGGCCGGGGGCAGTCGGCCAGGGACTCGCACGACTTGCCGGAGAAATCGGGGGCCTCGATGGTGCAGCCGGTGGCCATCACGGCACAGAGGCCCAGGAGACTCGGACGCAGGCTCGGGAGGATGCGCTTCATAGAAGAGCCCTTAAGTACCACCGTCCGCGCAGAGGGGTGTACCGCCAGCGATCCACTGCCGGAGCAGCTCCCGCTCGGCGGTAGAGGGAGCGGGGCTGCCCGTGGGCGGCATCGTCTGCGTATCCACCGCGCGAGCCTTGATGCGGGCGGCCATGTCCCGGGCCCCGTTCACCCCGCCGATGGCCGCGTACTGGTCGAGCCGGAAGTCCGTGCGTTTGCTGCCGGAGGTGTCCGCGCCGTGGCACGAGGCCACGCAACTGGCCGCCATGAGGGGGCGGATGTCCTTGCACCAGGTGGGCACGGGCCCGGCATCGGCGGAGCCCGCGTCGGTCTCCAGCGGGGCGGGCGGGTACACCACCTCGCAGGAGCGCTGCTCCGCGGAGACCGTCACGCAGCGGTAGGAGGCCGGGCACTCGGAGTCGTCCGAGCAGGGATGGCCCGGCCCGGCGTTCTCGGCGAACAGACAGCCGGAAGCCATCAGTGCGCAGGCGAGCACCCACGAATTCGAGAAGACGCGCATGCCGTGAGGTTAGATGAATTCGGCCCCGTGCTGTAATGTCCCCGGCCTTCGCGTGCGCCGGCCCCCTCCCGATCCGCTCTGTGTGAGCGCCATCCTCGTCACCGCCCTGGTGGCGCTCCTGCCCGGCCTGGATCATCCCGGCATCCACAACTGGGATGAGGCCGTGCACCTCGCCGTGTCGCGCGGGCTGATGGACACCCCGCTGCGGCCCCACGTCTACGCCGAGCCCTTCCACCGCCCGGCCATCGACGATTGGATCAACGGGAGCCTCTGGCTCCACAAGCCGCTCGGCTCCATGTGGTTCGCGGCGCTCGGCATGCGCCTCTTCGGTGTGAGCACGGGGGTGGCCCGCTTCGGCTCCGTGCTCGGCATGGTGGCCGCCGCGCTCGGCGTCTTCTTCCTCATGCGCCGGACGGCCGGACGCTTCTGGTCCACCGTCGCCGCCTGCACCCTGCTCGTCCTCCCCTTCACCTACGAGCTCGTCCAGGGCTTCATGTTCGGCGACATGACGGACACCACGCTCGCCGGCTGTCTCGCCCTGGCCATGGTGTTGCTCGTCACGTCCATCCGGCGTGACTCGCTCCTCCTCGCGGCCCTCGCCGGTGTCGCCGTGGGACTCGGCTACCTGTGCAAGAGCACCCTCGCGCTGACCCCCGTGGGCGTGGCCGGGGTGCTCGCCGCGGGCCGGTTGCTCGGGCTCACGCAGGGCCCGAGGCCGCGTCAGCTCGCCCTGCTCCTCGTCTGCGCGGCCGCCGTGGCGCTCCCGTGGTCGCTCTATGCGCGGCAGGCCTACCCCGAGCTGTGGGCCATCGAGTCGCACGTCACCCGGAGCCACCTCTTCGAGGACGAGGCACGAAGGAATCCCTCCATCGTCATGTGGATCCGTCCGCTGGATGCGATCTTCAATGAGATCCACCTGCGCACCCTGGAGCCCTTCCCGGAGGCGCTGACGCTGCTGGCCGGGCTCTGGCTCCTCTACCGGGCCCTGCGCACCCGCGAGCTCGAGACCCTCGCCGTGGCACTGTGGCTGTGGCCCACCTGGCTCATCCTCTCGTTGGCGGCGGCGAAGGTCCCGGCCACCACCTGGGGCGCGGTGACGGCGGTGTTCTGCGCCCTCGCCCTGCTCCTGCGCGACAGCTTCCGCCGCCCCGTGCTCGCGGCGGCCGTCGTGGGCGCGCTCTCCACGCCCTTCCTGCTCCCCAGGCTGGCCTTCCTCGCGCCGCTCCGGGCGAAGCTGCCGGAGGCACTCGAGCAGACCCGGCGCGTCCCCGGCTTCTTCGAGGGACTCTGCCTCGTGCTCGCGTTCGCGCTCCTCGTGGGCCTGCCGATGCTCGTGGCCCGCGCGCGCCGGTCCCTCACGCTCGGGATGGGGGTGGCCTGCACCGCGCTCGCGCTCTACTTCCTCGCCCCGCGCACCGTGCTCGCGCACCTGAAGATGCGGAGCGCCAAGCGGGACCTGGGCGAGCGCACCCACACCAAGGAGGCGGGACTCGCCGCGGCGAAGGTGCTCCCGGACAAGGCGATTGTCTGGCTGCGCATGGAGTGGGACGCGCCCGAGCAGTTCGAGCACCTGAACTTCATGTTCTGGAGCGGCCGGATGGCGCACAAGGGCAACCCCCGGCTGGACTGGGGCCGGGCCGAGGGTTACCGGCACTACCTGGCCTCGCCCGCCGCCGAGCCCTTCGCGCCGCTGGAGGTGCCGGCCGGCTCGGCGCTGCGCCTGTACGATCTCTCCACGCCCGCCCTCCCGCCGGAGCTGCCCCCGGGAGCACACCGGCTGGACGTGGCCACCGGCAACGCGGTGGTGAGGGGCGTGGCGTTCATCCGCACCGGCTACGCGAGGGATCGCTGGGCCTTCTTCGTCTCACCGCGGGGCGTGCCGGAGACGTTGCGCGTCACGTTCCACCTGGGCGGCGAGCGGCGGCAGCTCGTGACCCTCTCGCCAGACGCCGCGCTGCGCCCCCGGGAGGCCTTCCGCGACGTGCCCTGGTTCATCATCCCCGCCCTGGGCCCACGCGCGGAGCAGGTGGAGGCCATCGAGCTGCCCGGGGCGGCACCGGTCCCCTTCAATTCCTCGGAACAGGCTGCGCGGAGCGCGGCAGGCGCACCCTGAAGCGGGTGCCCTCGATGTGGGGGCGGTGATGCGGTGCACGCAAGCGCTGGGAGAGCAACCGTGCGTTACGAGGCGCTCAGCGAGGCGAAACGGGTGCGGCCCGCGCTCAGCAGGTAGAGCGCCACCAGGAACCCCATCGCGCACACCCCCGCCACGTAATGCGCGGGCGCCAGGGGCTGCTCCTTCATCATCAAGGTGACCGCCAGGGGCGTCAGGCCGCCGAAGATGGCGTAGGAGACATTGTAGGAAAACGAGAGTCCCGAGAACCGGACCGCCGCGGGGAAGGCGCGCACCATCACCGTGGGCACCACGCCCACCACGCCCACGCAGAAGCCCGCCAGCGCGTACAGGGGCACGAGGTGCTCCGGCGCCGCGCCCACGCCGAGGTAGAGCCCGTACGTCGCCGCCAGCAGGCCGAGCGTCCCGATGCCCAGCATCCACCCGGCGCCGAAGCGATCCGCGAGCAGGCCGAAGACGACACACCCGGCGGTGAGGCTCAGGGTGGCCACGCTGTTGGCCTCCAGCGCCTGGGCCGGGGCGATGCCGTACAGCTTCTGCACCAGCGTGGGCGTCATGAGGATCACCACCACGATGCCGGCGGTGAGCACCCAGGTGAGCAGCATGGACACGGCCACCGAGACGCCATGGCCCCGCAGCACGGCCTTGAGCGGCAGCTCCCGCACCAGGGCCTTGCGCTGGCGCATCTCCAAGAACACCGGGGTCTCCGCCAGCCAGCGGCGCAGGAACACGGCGAAGAAGCCGAACACGCCTCCCACCAGGAAGGGCAGGCGCCAGGCGAAGTCCCGCACCGCCTCGGGGGTGTAGATCTTGTTGATCGCCGTGGCCACCAGCGAGCCGATCAGGATGCCGAACGTGAGGCCGGCGGTGAGCGTGCCGCAGGCGAAGCCGACGCGGTGCTCGGGCACGTGCTCGGAGACGAACACCCAGGCGCCCGGCACCTCACCGCCCACCGCCGCGCCCTGCATCATGCGCAGCACCAGCAGGGCCAGCGGCGCCGCGTAACCGGCGGTGGCGTAGGTGGGCAGGCAGCCGATCAGCAGCGTGGGCACCGCCATCATGAAGACGCTCAGCGCGAACATGCGCTTGCGGCCACTGCGGTCTCCGAAGTGCGCCATGACGATGCCGCCCAGCGGGCGCGCCAGGTAGGCGGCCGCGAACAGGCCGAACGACTGCAGCTGGCGCAACCACTCGGACGTGTCGGGCGGGAAGAAGAGCTGCCCGATCACCGCGGTGAAGAACACGAAGATGATGAAGTCGTAGAACTCCAGCGCGCCACCCAGCGCCGCCAGTCCGAGCGTCTTGACGTCCTGGAGGGTGAGCGGGCGCTGCGCGGACGGAGGAAGGGTCTCGTGGGGAGCGGAGGCCGGCATGGGGGGCGAATCAGAGCGTGAGAACCCCGGGCCGGGCAAGGGTCCTCTGGGCCTTCCCCGGCCATCACCTTGCCCCGGAAGCAGTGACTCAGAAGTGGAACGTGAGGCTCGCCGTCTCCGCGGCGGGCTCCGGCAGCAGCTCCAGGACCAGGCCATAGAGGACGGCCGCCCCCGCCACGGCATAGAGCACGTTGGCGGTGGCGGCGTTGGCGCGGGCCCTGTCGAGCGCGGCGCCGGACTCACGCGCCGAGGAGAGCGTGCGGGCCCGGTTGGCCTCGCCCTGGGCGAGATAGCCGAAGCCCGCGCCCCCGAGGAGCAGAACCCCACCAGCGACGAAGGCATACCGGTGGCCATGGAGGCCGGCCGCGCGCGTGGGGGCATCCGCGGTGCGGGAGGGCTCGGCGGCGGTGGCCGGGAGTCCCAGCGTCAGCACCAGGGCACTGGCCACGAGCCTGCTTCGGACGGTGAACATGCCCAGGAGTATAGCCAGGGGTGATGCCCGGAGTGCGCGTTGACAGCACGCGGACGCGCCTGTAGTGCGTCGGGCGCCAGCAGCAGGAGCGTCGAGCCGTGACGATCTGGATCAACGGACAGGCACGAGAAGTCCCCGAGGGAATGACCCTGGCGGCGCTGCTCGCCTCGTTGGAGGTGGGAGGCCCCGGGGTGGCGGTGGAGGTGAACGCGGAGGTGGTCCGCCGCGCGCGCCACCCCGAGTACCAGCTGTCGCCGCAGGATCGCGTGGAGATCGTCACCTTCGTCGGTGGCGGATAGAGGAGCGGACAATGAGCGTGCAGGACAAACCCCTGGTGATCGCGGGAGTGACCTTCCAGTCGCGCCTCATCGTGGGCACGGGGAAGTACCCCAGCCACGAGGTGATGAAGCGGTGCCACGAGGCCTCGGGCGCGGAGATGGTGACGGTGGCGGTGAGGCGGTTGGACCTGGCGGCGAAGGGCGAGGCCTCGCTGATGAACTGGATCGACCGCTCGCGCATGCGGCTGCTGCCGAACACGGCGCTCTGCTACACGGCGGACGACGCGGTGCGCACCTGCCGGCTCGCCGAGGAGCTGGGCATGAGCAAGTGGGTGAAGCTGGAGGTGCTGGGCGACGAGAAGACGCTCTACCCGGATGTGGAGGAGACGCTGAAGGCGGCGCGCATCCTGGTGAAGGAGGGCTTCACGGTGCTGCCCTACACGTCGGATGACCCCATCACCGCGCGCAAGCTGGAGGACGTGGGGTGCGCGGCGGTGATGCCGCTGGCGGCGCCGATCGGCTCGGGGCTGGGCATCCGCAACCCGCACAACATCCGCCTCATCCGCGAGACGGTGAAGGTGCCGGTGATCGTGGACGCGGGCGTGGGCACGGCGTCGGACGCGGCCATCGCCATGGAGCTGGGCGTGGACGCGGTGCTGATGAACACGGCCATCGCGGGCGCGAAGGATCCGGTGCGCATGGCGCGCGCCATGAAGCTGGCCATCGAAGCGGGCCGCGAGGCCTTCCTGTCCGGCCGGATTCCGCGCAAGGCGTACGCGTCGGCGTCGAGCCCGCTCGAGGGGCTCGTCGAGTAGTGGTACCGAGGGTGATGGTCATCACCGACTGGCGCCTGCCCCGGGAGCGGCTGTTGTCCGCGCTGGAGCGGGCGCTGGAGGTGGGGCCCCAGGTGGCCGTGCAGCACCGGCACCCGGAGGCCACCGCGCGCCAGTTCCTGGAGGAGGCCCGGCTGCTGGCCGGGCTGTGCCGGGCGCGAGGCAATCCGCTCTACGTCAATGGCCGGTTGGACGTGGCCCTGTTGGTGGGAGCGCACCTGCACCTGCCGGCGGCGGGCCTGACACCGGAGGATGTCCGTCCGCACCTGCCCCCGGGGCGGCAGGTGAGCGTGGCGGTGCACGACGAACAGGAAGCACGCCGGGCCGTGGGCGCGGATCTGGCGCTGGTGAGCCCGGTGTTCTCGCCGGGTTCGAAACCAGAGGACACGCGGCCCACGCTGGGGCCCGAGGGCTTCCGGATGCTGGCGGCGGCCCTGCCCTGCCCCGCCCTGGCGCTCGGAGGCATCACACCGGAGCGGGCCTCGCTGCTCGGGGAGGCAGCGGGCTTCGCGGTCATCTCGGCGGTGCTGGAGGCGAGCAACCCCGCGGAGGCCGTGAAGGCGCTGTGCACCCTCCCCTCTCCCCCTGGGAGAGGGACGGGGTGAGGGTCTTCCCCCAGGACACCATGTCACCAGTATGCTGGGCCCGTGAGCCCTCCCCCTTCGGATCTGCGTCCCCTGGCTGTCGGTGAGATCATCGATCGCGCGGCCACCTTCTGGCGCAAGCACTTCAAGACGCTCTTCCTGCTGAGCCTCGGCTTCAATCTGGTCTCCTACATCGTGAGCAAGGCCCTGCAGCTGACGGTGCAGCGGAACTTCGCGGTGATCCAGGTGGCCGCGCGGGACGGAGACATGGCGGTGCTGGCGGCCGAGTACTCCCGCTTCCTGCTGATGCTGACGGCGACCCTGGGCGTCACCTTCTGGGTGTACTCGCTGAACACGCTGGCGGTGTCCCGGTACGTGGTGCCCACGCAGCTCGGAGAACCCACGCGCCCGTCGGATGGAATGCAGCGCGTGCTGAAGCGGCTGGGCACGTTCACCGGGGCCTACCTGCTGTCCCTGCTCTGGGCGGTGGGCGCCATCCTGCTGCTGATGCTGCCCGGCGCGCTGCTCGCCGGAGTGGGCGGGGCGATCGTGCTGCGCACCGAGGGTACGATCTCGGGCATCCGGGTGCTCGGGTGGATCCTGCTGGCCGGAGGCCCCATCCTCGCGGTGCTCGGGATGGTGGGCGGACTGCTCTGGTACCTGCTGCGCTTCTCCCTGCTGGCGCCGGTGATGGCCATGGAGGATCTCCCGGCGGTGGGCTCGTTCCGGCGCTCGGGAGCCCTGCTCTCGGGGCGGGTGGGGCCGGGCTTCACCGGGCGCGTCACCGTGCGGGCGATGATCCTCGTCACCGTGGTGTCCATCATCCTGATCGCCGTGAGCGTGCTGTGCGGACTGCCCGCGATGATCATCCAGTTCATCCATGGCAGCGCGTTGGATCCGGCGGCCACCCCGGCGCCCCAGTCGCTGCTGGTGCCCGCGGAGCTGCTTCAGGTGGTGGGACAGGCGGTGTTCACACCGCTGGGGATCGTCGTCTACGCGCTGCTCTACCTGGACATGCGCGTGCGCCGGGAGGGGTTGGATCTCGAGAGGCGCCTGGAGGCGCGATGATGTCCGGGCTGGTGCTGCTGTGGCTCGCGGTCCTGCCCTGCGAGAACGCCGCGAGCGAGCTGCAACAGCTCACGGTGTTGTCCAGGGGAGAGCCGGTGGCGATGGACGCGCACCTCGAGGCGCTGGAGCAGCGCTGGGAGGGTCTGCCCCTGCGCGCACCGGGCGATGAAACCCCGGCGGAGCGAGCGGAGACGGCGGCCCGGCGCATCCAGGCGGCGTGCGCACCGCCCGAGGCCGTGCCGGAGACCCAACCCCGGACCACCGAGCCGGAGCGGCTCCAGGAGATCCTCTCTCGGCCCGAATTCGCCCAGGCGAGGCAGCGCCAGGGGGACCTGCTCCAGCGGCTGATGCGGGAGCTGAAGGCGTTCCTGGAGGAGCTGCTGATGACGCGCGAGGCGCAGGGCTTCGCGACGGGCACGCGGACGTTGGTGCTGGGGCTGGGCTTCGCGGCGGTGCTCTTCGCGGTGCTGCGCCTGCGCCACTGGCGGCGAGGCCCGGCGCGCCGTGAAGCGGGCACGGAGACGGGCGCGGCGGCCCTGGAGCTCGACTCGCCGGGTGAGCACCTGACGCGGGCGAGGGCGGCGCTGGGAGCCCGGCCGCGCGAGGCCATCCGGGAGGGGCTGCTGGCGCTGCTGTCCTCGCTGGAGGCGAAGCGGCTGGCGCGGCCGGACCGGGTGAAGACGAATCGCGAGCTGGTGGGCGAGCTGCCCGGGCGGGGAGCCTCCGCGCAGCTGACGGGCGAGGTGGAGCGGCTGGTGCGCTGGTACGACCAGGCCTTCTACTCGCTCGAGCCGGTGCCGCCGCAGGACGCGGCGCGCTTCGTGGACGACGTGGAGCGGCTGCATCAGGGGCTCGCGGGAGCGGTGGCATGAAGGTCACGCGGACGGCGGTCATCTACGGCGTGCTGGTGGCGCTGGCGTTGGGGCTGGGGCTCGCGGTGAACCAGTCCCCTGCCCCGTCGCTGGTGCCCTCGGTGGACAACCCGGGCCCCTTGGGCGTGCGGGCGCTGTACCTGTACCTCCAGGAGTCGGGCGCCCGGGTGTCGGCGCTGCGGGAGGCGTTCGACGGACAGGCGCTCGACGACAGCCTCCGGACGGTGGTGGTGGCGGCCCCCGCGGGACGGCCCGTGACGGAGGAGGAGGCCGGGGCGCTGCGGAACTGGGTCTCCCGGGGCGGAACGCTCGTCTACCTGGTGTCGAGGGAGGCGAAGGCGAGACAGCCCCAACTGGACACCTGGCTGGGGATTTCAGAGGCCCCGATGCTGGCACCGGACTCCGAGGGCCTGCCGCCCAAGGAGAAGGATCTCACGGGGACGACGGTGCGCGTCTGGGTGCCGGTAGGCCCGATGCGCAGCGTGGAGCGGCTCCGCGTGTCGCTGGACCGGGGCATCACGGTGGGGCGGCCGGAGGCGGTGCCCCTCGCCGGAGCGAAGGGCGCGGCGGTGGTGTGGCGGGTGCCGGAGGGACGCGGCGAGGTGTACGTGCTGGCGGGAACGGACCTGGCGGAGAACCGGCGGCTGGAGCTGCTGGACAACCTGCGCTTCTGGGACGCGCTGGCGGCGCGCGGGCCACTCGCCTTCGACGAGTACCACCACGGCGTGCCCCCGAAGCCGGAGCCTCCCTCGGCCCGGGGCCTGTGGGTCTTCGTGGCGCAGGGCCTGCTGGTGGGGCTGATCTACGCGGTGTCGCGCGGGACGCGCTTCGGCCCACCCCGGCCGCTGGTGGTGGAGAAGCACCGCTCGGCGCTGGAGTACGTGCGCTCCCTGGGCTGGCTGGCCCGGCGCTCGAAGGTGGAGCGCGAGCTGGTGCCGGAGCTGGCGCGGCAACTGCGGCGGCACATGCACGAGCGGTTGGGCATTCCCCTCACGCTGCCCGAGGACGAGGCGGCGCGGATGCTGGAGCAGAGCTGCGGGCTGCCAGCGGCGGACTACCTGGCCGCGAGGGAGGATCTGGTGCGCACGCTGGAGCAGCGGGAGATCCGCCCCTCGGACTACGCGCGGCTGGCGCGCCAGTACGCGCGCTTCGAGAACCTCATCACGGGCCGGTGAGGGTCGTCCGCGGACAGAAGACCCTCACCCCCTGCCCTCTCCCCAGGGCGAAAGCATTTAAATGTCGGAAGCTGCGGATTTCAGGACGCGCACCAGGTAGCCGGAGTCCCAGCCGGCTTTCTTGCGTTTGGTGGGCACGCCCTTCTTGCACGTCTTCTCGCGCCGCAGCAGCGTGAGGGCCATCCGGCTGAGCAGAGCGAAGTTTTGCGCCCCATTGTGGTCGCGGATGGGGCGTGAATCCTCGTTCATGCTCACGTCCAGGCTCCAGTGCAGGCCGTTCTCCACTCCCCAGTGTGAGCGGATGACTCGGGCCAGTTCCTCGGCCTGGGGGCACATGCTGCTGAGGTAGTAGTGCCACTCTCGTGTCGTCTTGCCGCCCTCGGTGCGCTCGCGCAGCAGCATGACGGCTGACCTCAGCTTCACCCACGTATTCGCGCTGGCTGGCGCCTGCTCCAGCTTCAACTCCAGCGCCCAGGCGCTGCGCACCTCGTGCCGGCCATGTCCCGCCTCCTCACTGCGGCTGTGAGACATCGGCTGGGCCTGGTGCTCCTCGGCGCCCTCCTGAGCCCCAGCTCGCGCCTCGTCCACGCGGCGGCCAGTTGCCTCCTCCTGCCACTTCTTCTCCTCGGCAGTGCGTACCTGGGCGAATACCTCCTGCACATGCTCGTGGAGCGGCCCCCGGTTGCCCTTGAGCGCCAGCACGTAGTCGGCCTCTGCGTCCACTATGGCCTGGGCTATCTTGGCCGTGCACCCGTTGGCGTCCACCGTCACCACGGCCCCCTTCAACTCCAGCACCTCGAGCAGCTCGGGGATTGCACTCACTTCTCCAGGGGCTCCCTCCACGGCCCTTTGCGCCAACAGCAGCTTCTGCTCGCTGGCCCACACGTGCACCAGGTGCAGCGCTGTGTCCTCCAGGCCCGTGCCCAGTGCTCCGCGCACGCTCTTGCCGTCCACCGCCACCACTTGCGCGTTGAGGTCCCTCACCAGCGTCTTCACCCACCTGCGGAAGCACGCCTCGAAGGCCCTTGGCTCCAGGGCGCAGAACACTCGGCGGAAGGTGTCCTTGCTGGGTACTCCGTTGGGCATGTGCAGCAAGGTGGCAAACCAAGCCACATGCGCCAGGGCGAACTCGTACACCGTCTCCCAGTTGTTGGCCCCGCCAATCACCGCGCACAGCGCCATCGTCAAGACGTTGTACAGCGAGTGGAGCTTGCCGCGCTCCACTCGGGGGTCTTCCAAGCTGCTGAAGTGCTGCCAGAGCACGTTGAGTGCTTGCTCGCCTTGCTGGGTCTGCGCTGATGACTCCATGAGTAGCTCGCAGCATATGACTTTCCGCGTCCACTCGCTCTACCAAGTCACCCAGCGATTACTACTCCCTGAGTAGGCAGCCCGCCTTTTTCTCTGGCCTTCCCACCCTTAAATGCTTTCGCCCTGGCCCTCTCCCAGAGGGAGAGGGAGCGACGGCCTACTCCTGGACCGCGAAGGAGCCGGCGGCGCGCAGCAACCGCAGCGCCGCGAGCGACGTCTGCAGACGCTCGGAGATGGCACCCACCTCGGCGTTCGTCAGCGCGGAGTTGGCGTCCGCCACCTCGAGGTAGGTGGCCACACCCGCCTTGAAGCTGATCTCCGTGAGACGCTGCGTCTCACGCGCCAGCCCCAGGGCCTCCTCGGCCTTGGTGAGGTTGGCCTGCGCGTTCTCGAACTCCAGCCGCGCGCGCGACACCTCCTCCACCGCCCGGGCCTCCGCCTGCTTCTGCTGGGCCGACGCCTCGGCCACGCGGGCGGACTCCTCGCGCAGGTTGATCTCCCGGATGCCGCCGTCCCAGAGCGTCCACTGCGCGCTCAACGACAGCGCCCAGACGTCGTTGCGGCCCGCGAAGCCCGCGGCGTTGCTGAGCCGGTAGACACCGGAGAAGCCCACCGAGGGCGCATAGGAGAACCACACGCCCTGCTTGCGGCCCAGCGCCAGGTCCAGGTTGCGCCGCGCGGCGGCAACGTCCGGCCGCTGCTCCAGCGCCTGCTTCACCAGGTCCTCCCCCTGCGCGGGCACCTGCGGCACCGGGGGCAGCTCCAGCGTGAAGTCCGCGTCCCGCTGGATGAGCGTGGCGAGCGCCAGCCGCGAGGAGGCGAAGGCGTTGCGCGCCCGCACCAGATCCTGCTCGGCCCGCGCCCGGTCCAGCTGCGACCGGAGGAGGGCCACCTTCGTCACCGTGCCCGCATCGAAGCGCTTCCGCGTGTCCGACTCGCGCGCCGTGTTCACCTCCAGGAGGAACTGCGTGGCACGGATGGCCTCCTGGTAGGCGGCGGCGCCGAAGTAGGCCTGCGCCACGGCGAAGAGGATCTCCCGCCGGGCGTTCTCCGTGTTCAGCTCCGCCACGTCCTCGGCGATCCCCGCGTTGCGGATGGCGGGGATCAGCGCGGGCGCGATGACGGCCTGCCGGACCTCCGCCTGCGCGCCGAGCTGGTCATACGGCTGGATGACGATCTGCGGACCGCCCGGCAGCGTCACCACCGCTTCATTGGAGTTGCGGGTGTAGCTGGCGCCCACCGAGATGGTGGGCAGGTACGCGGCCCACGCCCTGTTGGACAGGAGACGGGACTGCTCCAGCCGGGCGCGCGCCACCTTCAGGTCCAGGTTGTTCTGACGGGCCGACGCGAGCGCCTCGTCCAGGGTGAGCACCGGAGTCGCGGCGCTCACCGTCAGCGTCACTGCGAGCAAGGCAATCATGCTGCCTCCGAATCATGTGCCGGGCGCAGCTCGGCGAGCGTGTCGCCGCCATAGGCCCGGGCTACCTCGGCCTCGCCCGTCTCCTCGGGCGAGCGCTTGGAAGCGAACTTCCGGCCGAACCACGCCGAGGCGTCATCGAACAACGAGTAGGCCACCGGCGTCACCAGCAGCGTGAGCACCAGCGACAGCGTCTGTCCACCCACCACCACTCCGGCCGTGGCCTGGTTGAAGCTCGCGCCCACGCCCTTGGAGAGCAGCAGCGGAATCATGCCCGCCACGAACGACAGCGTGGTCATGAGGATGGGCCGCAACCGGTCCTTGCTGCCGTGGACGATGGCCTCCAGCCGCGGCAGGCCTTCACGCCGCAACTGGTTGGTGTGGTCGATCTGCAGAATCGAGTTCTTCTTCACCACGCCGAAGAGCACCAGCAGACCCAGCATCGAGTACATGTCGAGCGCCTGCTTGAACACCAGCAGGGAGATCAACGCGAAGGGCACGGTGAGGGGCAGCGACAGGAGGATGGTGATGGGGTGGATCCACGACTCGAACTGCGCGGCGAGGATCAGGTACATGAAGATGAAGGCCAGGCCGAACGCCAGGGCGAAGTTGCCCACCGTGCGGCCGATCTCTCGGGACTGACCCGCGGGCCTCGCCGCGTAGCCGGCCGGCAGCTTCGACTCCGCGATGACCTTGTCGAACCTCTCCACGATCTGACCCGTGCTCACGCCGGGGGCGGTGTTGGCGGTGAGCATGATCTGCCGCTGGCGGTTCATGCGGCTGATCTGCGAGGGGCCTTCCTCCCGCTGCAGCTTCACCACGTCCGACAGGGGGACGGAGCCGAGCCGGGCCGAGGGCACGGTGAGCTGGCCGATGTCCTCGATGCTGGCGCGAGCGGACGGCTCGGCGCGCAGCCGCACGTCGTACAGGTTGCCGTTCTCCACGTAGGTGGACACGTCGAGGCCCCCCACCACCATCTGCAGGGTGCTGGCCACGTCGGGCACCTGCACGCCCAGATCCGCGGCGCGCGAGCGGTCGATGTACGCGCTCACCTCGGGCTTGCCGATGATGAGGTTGCTGTCCGCGTCCACCACGCCGGGAATCTGCTTCAGCTTCGCCAGCAGCAGGGAGGCCTGCTTGCCCAGCTCGTCGAACTCGGGGCCCGTCACCACGTACTGCACCGCCGCCTGCGAGCCCGCACCGCCGAAGAGCGGCGCGTTGGACACGCTCACCCGGTACTCCTTGGGCATCTTGGAGGTGATCTCATGGCGCACCTTGTCCATGATCTCGTCCTGGGTGGCCACGCGCTGATCCGGGTTGACGATCTTCACGAAGATGCCCGCCACGTTGGGCGTCTTGTCCGCGCCCTCACCGATGGTGACGAGCGTGGAGGTCACCTCCGGGATCTTCTCGCGCATCTCGCGGGCGACCCGCTCGGTCACCAGGAGGGTGGAGTCCAGGCTGGTGCCTTCCGGCATGCGGACGCTCACCTGGAACTGGGCCTCGTCGCTCTTGGGGAGGAAGCCCTTGGGCACCTTGCCCATGAGCGGACCGCACGAGCCGAGCGTCACCACCGAGGCCACGACGGCCACCCAGCGGTGCGCCATCACCCAGCGCAGGGCGCGCTCATAGGCCCGCTCCAGGGGCAGGTAGATGACGTCGGTGGCGCGCTCCAGCAGGGGCTTGCGGTGATGGCCCCCGTGCTCGCCAGACGCCGACGGGGCCAGCCACCGCGCGCACAGCATGGGCGTGAGCGTGAAGGACACCAGCAGCGACACGGCGATGGAGGCCCCCATCGTCAGGCCGAAGCTGCTCAGGAAGCGTCCGGGCATGCCGCCCATGAAGGCCACCGGGAGGAACACCGCGAGCAGCGACAGCGTGGTGGCGAGCACCGCGAGGCCGATCTCCTTGGTGGCCAGGATGGCGGCCGGGAAGGGCTTGAGCTTCTTCTCGTGGATGAAGCGGTGGATGTTCTCCAGCACCACGATGGCGTCGTCGATGACGATACCCACCGCCAGCGCGAGCGCCAGCAGACTGATGCTGTTGAGGTTGAGGTCCAGGTACTTCATCACCGCGAAGGTGCCGATGATGGACGTGGGGATGGCGAGCGCGGCGATGATGGTGCTGCGCCAGCTTCCGAGGAACAGCAGCACCACCAGCGCGGCGAACAGACCGCCCAGCAGCAGGTGCTCCTGCACCGCGTGGACGGCGGTGAGGGTCGTCTCCGAGTTGTCGCGCACCACTTCCAGCGAGTAGCCCGGCGGCAGCGACGTGCTCAGCTCCGCCACGCGCCGGCGCACCTCCGCCACCAGCGCCACGGTGTTCTCACCGGACTGCTTGCGGATGGACAGCAGCACCGCGGACTTGCCGTCACGCATGGCGGCCGTCTCCGGCTCCTCCTCACCATCCTCCACCCGGGCCACGTCCTTCACGCGCAGGATGTAGCCATTGCTCTCGCGCAGCACGAGGTTGCCCAGCTCCTCCACGCTCGTGACACGCCCGCGCAGACGCAGGGTGAAGCGCTGCGGGCCCGTCTCGATGCTGCCACCCGGCATCGACATGTTCTGCGAGGCCAGCGCCGCCTGCAGCTGTCCCGCGCTCACGCCCGCCGCACGCATCTTCACCGGATCCAGCCACACGTTCACCTGGCGCTTGCGGCCACCGATGATGTTCACCTGGCCCACGCCCTGCACCGTCTCCAGCCTCCGGCGCAGCACGCGATCCGCGTACTCGGTGAGCTCGCGCACGGGCTTTTCCGCCTGCACGGACAGGATGATGACCGGCACGGAGTCCGGATCGAACTTCTGCACCAGCGGCGTCTCCGCGTCGCGCGGCAGGTTGTAGGTGATCTGGTTGATGCGGTCGCGCACCTCCTGCACGGCCACATCCACGTTCTTCTCCAGGACGAACGTGATGACCACCGTGCTCACGCCCTCGGCGGTGGTGGAGTTCATCTCGTCGATACCGGAGATGGTGTTGACCGCCTCCTCCACCTTCTCGGTGATGTCGGTCTCCATCTCCTCGGGAGCGGCGCCCCGCATGACCGTGTTCACCACCACGACGGGGAAGTCCACCTTCGGGAAGCGATCGACGTTGAGCTTCACGTAGCCGGCGCCGCCGACCACGCAGATCAGCAGGATGAGCACCGACGCGAAGACGGGCTTCCGGACACAGATACTCGCGAGCCATTGCATGTGCGGTGCCCTCGCCTACTGAAGCTTCTGGCCGTCGCGCAGATCATCCCGCGCCACCGCCACCACGCGCTCGCCCACGCGAACGCCGGCCATCACACCCAGCGAGTCCGCGGCGGACCCGCTCACCTGGACGACGCGCTCCTCCAGCCGCCCATCGCTCACCACGAAGACCTTGCGGCGCGCGCCGTCCTCGAGCACCGCCGTGCGCGGCACCACCGGGAGCTGCTGCTCGCCCAGCTGCACCTTCGCCGTGGCGAACTGGCCCGGCAGCAGCGTGCGATCCTTGTTGGGCACCAGCGCCTCCACCACCAGGTCGCGCGTGCCGCGGCGCAGGCCCGCGCCCACGAAGGACACCTTCGTCTTGTGCACCATGTTGGGCGTGGCCGTGAGGGTGAACTCCACCTCCTGGTCCTTGCGCACGAAGGCGGCCGAGGACTCGGGCACGGTCAGCTCCAGCCGCAGCGGATCCAGCGCCACCAGCGTCACCACCTTGGAGTCCTGGCGGACGTACTCGCCCACGGACACCGCGCGCTCGGCCACCACGCCATCGAAGGGGGCGCGGATGGTGGCGTCGGTGGCGTTGATCTCCAGCAGGCTCAGGCGCGCCGTGCTGGCCGCCGCCTGCGCCGCCGCGTTGCGGCACTGGGCCTGGGCGCGATCATGATCGGCGGTGGACACGGAGCCACCCTCGAAGAGCTTCTGGTTGCGCTCGCACTCGGCGTCGGCCAGGGCCTGCTGGGACTTGACCAGGGCCAGCTGGGCGCGGGCCTCCTCGAGGCTGGCCGCGGCGGTGCGCGAGTCCAGCTTCACCAGCACGTCGCCCTTCTTCACCACCGAGCCGCGCTCGACGTGCACGGACATCACCTTGCCCGCGGCGCCAGCGGCCACGTCCGAGTCCTCGTAGGCCGACAGCGAGCCGGTGAGCGTGAGGAAGCGCGGAACCTTCGCCTCCCCCACTTCCACCGTGTCCGCCTTCACGGCGGACTCCTGCGCCGAGCCCGAGGCCTGCTGCGCCCCCGGCTTCTGCGCGGCGTCCACGCGCGAGCCGCAGCCCGCGCCGAGCGTCAGCACCAGCCCGCCCGCAACCAGCACCTTGAACGTCGGGGCCTTGCCCGTCCTGCCATTCCGAAGAAGCTTCTGCATACCTGTGCTCCCGTGCGCCCTGGCCCTCCTCTGGGAGGGTCAGTTCCTCGGCCCGAGATAAGTTAGTGACCGCAAACTAACTAATCCCCGGGGGGAGGGGAAATGTCAAGCACAGGATGCGGCAGGCAGGCAGGCGTCGCGGGGGGTTGTGGGTGGGCGGGGCTCACCAGCTGGAGCTGCCAAAGCCCGAGTCGTTCGAGCCCCCACTGGAGGAGCTGTCGCTGCTGCTCCAGGAGGAGCTGGAGAAGCCCGAGTCGCTGGAGCTGCTGAAGAAGGAGCTCGAGCTGTCCGAGCTGCTGGAACTGCTCGAGCTCCAGTCGCGCTCGCGCTGCCGCTCCCGTTCCCTCTCGCGCTCCCGTTCCCTCTCGCGCTCCCGCTCCTCCTCGCGCCGCCGCTCCTCCTCGAGGTATTGGGCCACCTGTTGTTCGGCCAACGAGATGGCGGCGAGAGCGAGCTGCGAGGCGTTCTCCGCGGCCGCCTGGGCGGACGCGTAGTCGCCCTGATGCAGGGCCGAGCGGGCCTCGGTGAGCCGCCGGGAGCCGGGATTCCCCGAGATGGAGACGCCATGGGCCGTGGGCCACTCCTTGGCGCGCTTGACCGGATTGGCCGCCTCCTTGATGGCGCGCACCGCACGCTCGGCGGCCTCCAGCTCGTTGCGCAGCGCGGCGGCCTCACGGGCCACCTGGAGCTCGAGCCGCTCGCCCTCGGCCTCGATCGCGAGCCAGTCGCCATGGGGCTGGCTGAACGTGTCATCCGTCTTCTGGAGCTCCCCCCTCAGTGCGCCGATCGCATTCACGGCGCGCGTGGTCTCGCGGCTGTCGGTGATGCCGTCCGTCGCGGCGCGCCGCACCCACTCCTGGGCGATCTCGAGCGCCGATCGGGCGGCGCTCAGGCTCTCCCCGGCGCGAGCGTGCAGCGAGTGATCATTCGCCGCGCTCCGCTGGACGTCGGTAAGTGCCAGACTCGCCGCCGACAGCCGCTCGGCCGCCGAGAGCGGGTCACCGGGCAGGACGCCCACCCTGGCGCGGGCCGCCTCCACCAGCCCCCGCGCCGCCTCGAGCGTGCCTCGAGTGGTCGCCGTGACGCGGGGATCGGCCACGTCCACGGCGCATGCGGCGGCGAGCGCCTCGGCCGCCGAGAGCAGCTGCGGGTTGCTCTCCTCGGCGGCCTGGAGCTGCCGCACCTTGTCCGTGAGCTCGTCGAGCCGGTGCGCGGCGAGCACCTGTTGCTCCCGCGCCTGGCCGACCCGCTCGGCCGAGGCGAGCAGCCGTCCCTGGGAGAACAGCTTGCTCGCCGACTGGAGCAGTTCCGCGGCCCGCTGCGTGTTCGCGGCGATCTCGCGCAGGTTGTCCTGGACGGTGCCATTCGCGTGGGGGCGCACCGGATCGTCCGCGCGCAATCTCAGCGCCGAGGGCAGGTAGCGGCGCATCGCTTCCGTCAGGGGGGCCTGGCGCTCGGCCACGAGCCCCGCGAGCCGCCGCGCCTCGGCACGGCGCTCCTCGCACCAGGCCTCGAAGCGGGCGTGCACCTCGCGGCTCCGGGCCACCAGCTGCGCCGCCTCGGATGCTCTCGCCAGCGCGGCCTCGACTCCGGTACGCGCCGTCTCGAGCTCACCGCGGCTCAGTGCCTCGCGCCCCTGCGCGAGCGACTGCTCGCCCGAGGTGATGTGCACGGAAGGATCCCTCCCCTCCTCTCGCAGCATCGACACGGGCGCCAGACCCAGGGCCTGTCCCAGTCCGGCCCGTGCCGCCTCGATCTCCGCCCCCACCCGCGTCAGTCCGGCGCGGGCGCGTCCGCACAGCTCCGCGAGCCGCCCCGCCTCGGCCGCGCGCTGCTCCAGCTTCCCGAGCGCCTCGGCGAGGACCTTCACGTCATCATCGGCCTGGCGTGTCACCAACGCCCGCGCCACCTCGTCCGCCTGACGGTGGAGCGCGTCGCTCGCCTCGTCGAGCCACTGGCGGGACAGTCCGGCGGACACGAGCGCCTCCCCCGCACGCTCCGCCAGGGGCAGCACCTCCGAGCGGCCACGCGCGAGCACGGGCAGCAGCGCCGACGCGTCCGCGGCCTGCCGGCGTGCGGTGACGAGCGGCCCATGGAACGCGCCGAGCGGATCCTCCACCAGGAGCGAACGTGCCTCCGTCAGCAGGGCCTCCAGCGACGGCACGACCTGCTCGAGCATCGCGGGGACGCGAAGCCGCACGGCCCCCGGCTCCGCCGTGCGCACCTCGGCGATGAGGCGCTCCAGCGCCGCGACACCCTCCCCCGCCTGGCCCGGCACGTCCTCCAGCACCTGGAGCGCCGGGAGGACGTTGCTGGCGCGCGTGTTGAAGGCCTCGATGAGCGCCTCCAGGGACAGGGAGAACGGCTGGTAGCTGGCGAGATCTCCGATGAGCCGCTGCTCGGCGGTGGGGAGGCCCCGCAGCACGAGCTCGATGCCGTCATCGGGGTGGAAGACGATGGGCTCGTCGCGCAGCAGGCGCGTCACCCGCTGGAAGGGCGAGGCCGACAACTGGGCCGTGAGCCAGCCCAGGGCGCCCTTGCCGGAGAGCAGCGCCTCGGCCTGCTCCAGCACGCGCGAGGCTCCCACGGACAGCAGGAACAGCTCATCCACCTCGGAGGCGACCGTCAGGGCCCGCTCGCGCGTGGTGCCCGCGTAGCGCTTCTGGATCTCCTCGCGCGAGCGGCCAGCGGCCAGGTGGGTCCGGTCGAGCAGCCCGAAGAGCGCCTGCATCTTCTCGTCGAGGGCCTTGCGCCACTGGGCATGGAGGCCGGCGGCCTCGCGCATGTGCCGGTTGCGGCGGGTCCGCAGGAAGACGAGGAGCACGCCCAGGGCCAGGGCGGAGAGGCCCACGAGCACGTTGCGGAGGGTCGCGTTGCGCTCGGCCTCCTCGATGCGTTCGCGGGCCATCCGGTACGAGGAATCACTCGAGTGCAGCAGGGCCATGAAGGAACGATCCTGACGCGCGAAGGACTCGCGAGCCCGCCGCAGCGCCGCCTGTGCATCCGCGAGCTGTTGCCGGGCGACCTCGACGCGGGATTCCTTCTCGAGGGCCTCGAGGAGACGGGCCTGCTCGTCCAACAACGGCGCCTGGCGGGCAACCTCGGACAGGAAGGCGTCCGCCTTCTGGCGCAGGGCCTCCGCCTCGGAGAGCAGCGCCTCGTGGCCGGGCGACAGCACGGCGACGGCGGAACGCGCCCGCCCGAGTGCCGCGTTCGCCGCCTCCAACTCCGGTGCGGCGAAGGCCTTCCAGCGGGACTCCTCGAGTGCCGCGAGCGCCACCGAGGCCTGATTCAGCCGCGAGAACGTCCGCTGCCAGGTGGCGAACGTCTCGGACACACCGTTGAGGACGGCGCGCACTTCCTCGTAGGCCGTGTTCGCCTGGTCGAGCTTCGGGTCCGGCGGCAGGCCGGTCCTTGGATCCGGCGGCTTCTGGCGCTTGGAGCCCGGTGCCGCGTCGAGGAGCGCGAGGGCCTTGGCGGCCTTCACGCGCAGGCCCACGAAGTCGGGATTCGCCAGCGGGACACCGGGCGGAGGGGTGCCTCCGAAGAGCTCCTTCTGCTGGGCGATGAGCATGTCGAGAAAGCCCGGTACCCGCTGCAGCAGGTCACGCAGCGAGGCGCGAGCGCTCTCGCGATCGGCGATCGCCTTCTGGAGGGCACTCTCGCGGTCCTCCTGCTCCTTCTGGATGCGGGCCGCCAGCTCCCTGTCGATGGAGACGATGGTGTCGGTCACCGCATCGACGATGCGCCCCCCGCCGCGCATGGCGGCGATGGCCGGGGCATCGAGCCGCCCCTTCCAGTTCGCCTCACCCAGGCCACGCCGGTCCTGGGCCTCGGAGCCGAAGTACGACAGGTTCCGCTCGCGCAGAGACAGGAGGAAGATGGCGCCATCCGGCTCACCCGTCACCTGGTGCTTCAGGGAGCCGAAACCCGTGCGGTTCGACAGTCCCTTGCCGAGCGCTTGCTTCACCGCCTCGATGCCCTGGAAGGAGGTGCCCGCGGCATCGGTGAAGCGCTCCCCTTCGGCGCTCTCCAGCAGCACCACGGTCCAGTGGGGATGCAGCATGCTCGACCACTCCTCGAGCTCGCGAAGCTGCGCGTCGGAGACCCCGATGTTCCCCTTCACGTAGACGTGCTGGGAGGAGGACCAGAGCTGCACGACCTCCGTGGCGTTCGTGACGCGCCGGGGCTGGCTGGCCGCCCGCGCGGGCGGGCTGGCAATGGCGAGGGAGAGGAGGACGAGACACGCCGCGGCCAGGAAGGGGCGATTCATCGAGTCCGCTTATAGCCGACCCCCACCGCGAAGTGGATGCGCCCCCCCTTCACGCCCAGTGCGCATGAGGTCTGATGAAGCCAACCGAGGACTGGCTCAGGGACGCAGGCCGAAATGCCGCCGGACACGCTCCGCGTGCTCCCGCAGGCCCGCCTCCTCCAGCCGGACAACGGCCCACGCGAGCGCCGGCTCCATGCGGGGAACGACGACATAGGGCCAGGTGGGCGGACTGAGGTGGAAGAGGACGTTCAACCCGAGCCGGAAGATGGGGGTGTTGATGATGAAGGCATTGCCGAGCAGGGACTCCCGGATGAGCCCATCATGCAAGGTCGTCCACTCCACCTGCCTGCGGCGCAGCTCGGCCGGGAGCATTCCCACCTGGAGCAGATCCGAGACGATCACGTAGGGCTGCCGTCGACGGTAGAAGGACGCGGACTCCTCCAGGTACTCCTCGAACTGCGGAGGCGATGCCACCCCCACGACACGCACCATGAGCAGCGGCCAGAGCGAATCGTCGAAGGTGCAGAAGCGCGTGCCGGGCATGGTTCACGCACAGTTTACCGTCAATCGTCGTGCAACCCCTCCAGCAGTTCCTGGAAGCTGTTGGCGATGGGGAGGATGGACATCTCCACCGTCACCAGGACGATCCGGGGCTGATGGGTTGAGCCCCTATAGTCAAAGCACAGGTACTCCCCGCCCGGCGTCTTCCCAATCGGCATAGGGGGGTAGAGAGGGTAACTCCCTACTCCCCCTGCCACACCACCGGACAGGCGGATCCGCATCCGGCGGTTCGGTTGGTTGAGGTTATCTCTCCCGACGTCCGTTTTCGTTCGC